>CANGMH010000084.1 GCA_947454005.1 Verrucomicrobiota bacterium | reverse complement strand
GCTCAGCCAGGGCGAACGGCAGCGCGTGCTCATCGGCCGTGCGCTGATGGCCCGTCCGAGGCTGTTGATCCTCGACGAGCCGTGCGCCGGCCTCGATCCCGTCGCGCGGGAACATTTCCTCCAGTTCCTCGGCCGGCTCGCGCGGACACCGGACGCTCCGACGCTCGTGTTCGTCACGCACCATGTCGAGGAGATCACCCCGGTCTTCACCCATGCGCTGCTGCTCCGCGCCGGCGCGGTGACGGCTTCGGGCGGGTTGCGCCGCACGCTCACCTCGGAGCGGCTCGGCGAGCTGTTCGGCGGGGCCTGCCCGTTGTCCCGGGCCGGCGGACGCCACAGCTTGCGCGTCCGGAGCCGCACCTCGCGGGCGATGTGAGCCCCGGGCGGAAGCGGTCCGCCCCCGGGATCTTGCAGCTCGCCCCGTTCTTCAGCGATCCGCCCCGATCCAGCACCGGTCCGCCGGCCCGGCGCTATCTTCCGGGGACCCCTATGAATCGTCTGCACACCACCCTTCGTGCCGTCGCCGGCCTGACCGGCGGGCTCTCCGCCGTGCTCTTCGCGACCGGCGCCTTCGACCAGGCCCTGGCCCAAGGCTGCGTCGTAGTCCGCGGCAGCAGCTCCTGCATGATCCATCCGCATGGCAGCGCGATGTCCGACGACTCCCAACTCATGGCCGGCAACTGGCTGGCCAGCGTGTCCCATCGCTATCTCCATTCGCACCGGCATTTCGTCGGCGACGAGGAGCAGACGCAGCGCCAGCTCGTCCAGGCGAACGAGGTGATCAACCACTCGCAGTTCATCGACCTCGGCATCCAGTACGCCTTCACACCCCGGTTGAGCGCGGCGTTCACCCTGCCCCTCGTGTTCTCCGACCGTTCGCAGAAGGCCCCGACGAACTACAACTCCTACCGCTACGAGACCCACGCGAGCGGCATCGGCGACGCGCGGCTCACCGGCTACGTCTGGCTGTGGGACCCGGCGAAGATGCCGAAAGGCAACGTCCAGCTCGGGCTCGGCCTCAAGATGCCCACCGGCGCGGACGACGTGACCGACACCTTCCCGACGTTGGGCGGCCCGATCGTGCGGCACGTGGACCAGTCGATCCAGCCGGGCGACGGCGGTTGGGGCGTGGGCGTGGAGCTGAACGCCTACCGCGAGATCCTTCCCCGCACGGAGGCGTTCCTCCAGGCGTCGTACCTGATCAACCCGGAGAACCAGAACGGCACGCTCACCTGGCGGGACAACACCACCGCGGTCCCGGGCACCGTCACGGTCGGGCCGAATTCGGCGTCCTATTACGAGCATTTCCAGTCGATCCCGGACCAGTACTTCGCCCGCGGCGGACTCAACTTCTTGTTGGTCCCGAGCTGGGGGCTGTCGGTGAGCCTGGCCGGCCGGATCGAAGGTGTGCCGGTGGAGGACATCATCGGCGACAGCGACGGGTTCCGCCGGCCCGGGTTCGCGGTGGCGATCGATCCCGGCATCCAGCTGGCGCGCGGACGCTTCACGTTCAACATCAACGTCCCGTTCGCGCTCTATCGCAACCGCGAGCGCAGTCTCGCCGATGAACAGGCCTCCGCGTACCGCGTCGCCAACCCGGTGGCCGGCCAGAGCACCGATGTCCACGGCGACGCCGCGTTCGCCGACTACGTGGTCACCACCAGCATCTCGGTGCGCTTCTGAACGGCACCGCGGGTCCCGGACGAGAGCCTCCGCCGTGATAACGGCGGAGGCTTTTCCGTCCATCGCGCATCACGAGCCCGTCCCGGCGCCCTGCTTCCGGTCGAGATAGAAACGCGCCGCGTTGCCGCCGAGGAACTTCTCCTGCGCCGCCGGCGAAGCCCACGCCGCGTGGTGGCGGACGGCGGCGAAGGTCTGTTCGTAGCTCGCGGCCAGCAGGCACACCGGCCAATCGGATCCGAACATCAGCCGGTCCTCGCCGAACGCCTCGGCCACGACATCGACATACGGCGACAGGTCGGCGGGACGCCACGCGCGATGGTCCGCCTCGGTGACCATGCCGGACACCTTGCAGCAGACGTTGGGGAACGTGGCGAGTTCGCGGACCTGCTCGCGCCAGGGCGACAAGGTGCCGGCCTTGATGAAGGGCTTGGCGATGTGGTCGAGCACGAACGGTTGTTCCGGGAACCGCTTCGCCAGACCGATCGCGGCGGGCAGTTGCTTGGGGAAGACCAGCAGGTCGTAGGTCAGCCCGTGCTGCCGCAGCTTGCCGATCCCGCGCATGAACTCCGGCCGTAGCATGAACCCGTCGTCCGGTTCGTCCTGCACGACGTGGCGGACACCGACAAAACGCGGATGCGTCGCGAACTCCGCGAGCTCGTCCTCGACGCGCTCGGAACGGAGATCGACCCAGCCCACGACGCCCTTGATCCGCGGATCCGCGTCGGCGAGCGCGAGCAGCCAACGCGATTCCTCCAGCGATTGGCGCGCCTGCACCGCGATGGAACCGTCGAACCCGAGCGGTCGTTGGAGCCGTGCGAGGTCCTCCGGCAGCCAATCGCGCTGGAGCGGCGAGCCGGTCGGGATCCACGGGTACCGCGCGGCGTCGTAGCTCCAGAAATGCTGGTGGGAATCGATCTTCATCGAGCCGGAAGTTTATCGGTCGCGAACCGGGAAGTCAGCCGATGAAACGACAAGCGACACCGCGTGGAACTTGGGACGGCACGGGCACGTGTCCCGCTGCATGTCGCAGCACCGGCTCACCGGTGGACGACGCTCGTCCGTTCCTTCAGCCAGTCCCAATCGGTCAGCACGTCGACGACGAAGATGCCGCCGGCGCCGCCTTTCACGTTCGGGCGGAGGGTCGACGACGGCCCCGTGGTCACCGCCCAGCGATGCGTCTCGGTGTGCCCGTCGGCGAAGACCAGGTTGCCGGCGCCGTTGTGGTAGCTGGCCGGGAGGTTGCCCCACTTCGGCGTCTCCTCGAGCCGGTTCATGAAGAATCCGTCGTTCAAGGTGTCGGGATGTTCGTCGAGGTAGACGAACGTGTTCGCCGGCGCGGTCACCGCGGTGTCCTTGAAGAACTGGGTGAACGACGGGTTGAACTTGTTGGTGAGCTCGCCCGGGTCGCCGACCAACGAGTTCATCGAGAAGCTCCGCGTCCGGGGACCGATCGACGACCGCGATGTGTCCGACGGGCACTTGAACACCGGCACGGACCGGCCGACATAACGACCGAGCAGCGCGTCGGTGAGATAGACGGTGTTGGTGTTCTCTTCCGTGTCCTCCCAGTTGAGCACGTGGTTCACCCAGTTGTGCCGCTTGGCGCGGGTCTCGCCGACGCCGTGGTTGTTCACGTAGCGGTCCGCATGGTCGTCGGAGTAGAGCTGCCCTCCGAGCTGGAGCTGCTTCAGGTTGGAGAGGCAGCCGGCGCCCTGCGCCTTGGACTTGGCCCGGCTGAGAGCGGGCAGGAGCATCCCGGCCAGGATCGCGATGATGGCGATCACGACCAACAGCTCGATCAACGTGAAGGCGCGGCGCATCATGCGTCCCACAGTGTCCGAGCCCCCGGCCGCCGCCCAGCGCGAAAACCCGCGTCCGGCGGCTACTTCCGCACCTGGCCCGTCCCGGTGCCGACCCACTTGTAGGTGCAGAGCTCCTCCAGGCCCATCGGGCCGCGGGCGTGCAGCTTGTCGGTGCTGATGCCGATCTCGGCGCCGAGCCCGAATTCCGCGCCGTCGGTGAAGCGCGTCGAAGCGTTCCAGTAGACCGCCGCCGAATCGACGTCGGCCAAGAACCGCCGCGCCGTCGGCTCGTCCGCCGTGACGATGGTGTCGCTGTGCGCGGAGCCGTAGTGGTGGATGTGGTCGATGGCGGCCTGGAGCCCGTCCACGACCCGCACGTTCAGCACGTAGTCGTTGTATTCGTTGAAATAATCCGCGTCCGACGCGGCGACCGCCCGGACCGAGCCGGCGGAGGCCAGCGGCTGCAACAAGGCCAGCGTCTCGGCGTCGCAACGGAGCTCCACCTGCTTCGCGCCGAGCCTCGCCCCGGCCTCGGGCAGGAACCGCGCGGCCACCGGTCGGTCCACCAGCAGCGTCTCCGCGGCGTTGCAGGCCGAGGGGCGCTGCGCCTTGGAGTTCAGCAGGATCTCGACGGCCATCGGGAGGTCCGCCGCGCGGTCGACGAAGACGTGGCAGACACCTTTGTAATGCTTGATCACCGGGACCTTCGAACACGCGGTCACGGCGCGGATCAATCCTTCGCCGCCCCGCGGCATGCAGAGGTCGATGTGCTGCGTCAGCGAGAGCAGGGCGGGGATGGCCTCGCGATCGCTCGTGGGCACGACCTGGATGGCGTGGACCGGGAAACGGTCGCCGAGCACGGACCGGCCGGCCTCGATCATCGTCCGGGCGATGAGCTGGTTCGAGTTCAGCGCTTCTTTTCCGCCGCGGAGGATCGTGGCGTTGCCCGTCTTGAAGCAGAGGCTCGCGGCATCGGCGGTCACGTTCGGACGCGATTCGTAGATGATCACGACGACGCCGAGCGGGACGGCGATCTTCTGCAGCCGCAGGCCGTTCGGGCGGGTGCGGTCGTCCAGGACGCGGCCGACGGGGTCGGGCAGCGCCGCGACCTCGCGGAGTCCCGTGGCCATGGCGGCGATGCGTCCCGGGTCGAGCGCGAGGCGGTCGAGCATGGCCGCGGAGAGTCCCAACGAGCGGCCGACCTCGAGGTCCTTCGCGTTGGCGGCCTGGAGCCCGGGGTCGGCGGCCTCCAAGGCATCCGCCATCGCGCGCAAGGCCCGGTCCTTCTCGGAGGTCTCCAACCGCGCCAGCTCGCGGGAAGCCGCCTTGGCTTGCCGGGCCAGCTGGGTCATCTGCTCGATCAACGTCACGCCCGGAGGCTAGGTGAAATTGCCCGGCGTTGAAGGTGAAAAACAGGAGCGCCGTGATCCTCAAGATCGTCGGCGACAAAGCCTCTGCGGCGGTCCGGGCGGATCCAGGTCTCAGCACCAAGCCGTAAAATGGTCACCGGATCGGCGGCTTTCGCTCAGTGACGGCAACTAAGACCATCCTGGGTGCCGGTTGGTTCGCAGAACTGAGACACGACCCGCTTGGCACTCGGACAGCTCATCTCAAACTAGGCGGCTATCGGACACCTGGCTTGTGCGTGCAGAGAGCAAGAACTGCGCACTCAACCAATCTCTGCACGTGCGGGGTGTCCGGTGGCCGCCGGTTCGTTTTCCGGGCCGATCGGTGAGCGCCACCTGCGATGGCCGGCCACGCCACAAGTGCGCGGTTCCCCGCCCGGCCCCGGCCTTGGGTTCAGAGCGCCACGGCGGCCTTGGCAGCATGGGACCGCAAGGCGGCCGCGAACAATTCGTGGCTCCGGACCGCTTCGTCCGGCGTCACGCACCCGAACTTGTCCCCGAGCGTGCCGGCACGTTCGGCGGCGTACGCCGCCCACATCTGGAGGAAGCAGTCGGGGAAACCAGGCTCGAAGATGCCGCCGGTGATCGTCTGGAACGGCGTCTGGAAGCCGAGATCGATGCGGATCCACTGCTGCTCCTTGTGCCGCTCGAACACCCAGAGCGATTTGGGCTCCGCGGTCGAGTAGCGGACACCGCCGTCGGTCCCGAGCACCTCGACCGACCAGGTGTTCGTCGCTCCGGGCGCCATGCGTTTGGTCTCGAGCCGCATCGGCACCTCCCGGCCCTCGACCTCGACCTCGCAATGGAGCATCGCGTTGTCCCAGGTGTCGCATTCCGCCATGCCGCCCTTCCCGTCGGGACGCTGCGTGTAGATCTTCTGGAGCTGGGCGTAGACCCGTTTCGGGGCCCAACCGAGACGGAACGGGACGTGGACCACATGCATCCCGAGGTCGCCCATCACGCCGATCTCGCCGCAGGTCCTCACCTGGCGTTTCCAGTTCACCGGTTTCGCTGGATCGAGGTCGCTCGCATGCCAGAAGCAGGAGCGGATCTCGAGCAGTTTGCCCAGTTTGCCGGACCGTGCCGCTTGGACGACGCGCTGTGCGCCGGGCAGGAACGGGAACTCGCTGCTGCACCGGACGAAACGGCCCGAGGCCGAGGCGGCATCGCGGATCCGTCGGGCGTCCGCGAGGTCGATGCCGAACGGCTTCTCGGCCAGCAGGTCCTTGCCGGCCGCGAGCACGTCGAGATAGATCGCGGCATGGAGGTTGTGGGGCACGGCCACGTAGACCACGTCGACATCGGCCGACCGCAGCAGCTCGTGGTGGTCCTTCGTGAGCAGCTTCACGGTCGGGACCTGCCGGAACCAGTCGAGCAGCTTGTCCTGGAGATCGCAGACCGCGACGAGCTCGGCCTTCACCGGGAAATTCTCGAGCACGAACCACCGCCCGAAGGCGCTCGCGGCTTCGCGCCCCATCAACCCGCCCCCGATGATCCCGACCCGCATCACGTTGCTCATATGGATGCGGACAGCATCGCTGCCCGCCCCGGCCCGGCGCAAGCGGGCTCGTCCGGAAATCGGGCCGCGGGTCTTCCGACCGGGTCAGTGCCCGCTGACGTCGATGAGGTCGTCGAGGGATTCCCTCAGGGCCACCAGCCTCCCGCCGGAGGCGCGCACGCCCAATGTCCCGCGCAGGAAACTGCGGGCGAACCGGTTCGAATTGTTCAGCTCGTCCATCAGAGCCGTGCAATCCTCTTTGGTCACCGTGTCACCGAGCATGCGGATGATGTCGAGGTCCGCGGCGAACATCGCCCGGTCGAGGATCCAGAAGAGGAGGACGAGCGGGAGGCGGGTCGGGGGCACCGCGCGGAAGAACACGTTGCGTCCGAACGCGGCGGCGCTGCAACCATGGCGATGGCAGAATGCCTCGCGGAAGTCGCGGCACAAAGGCCTTGGATCTCGACGGGCCATGGTCTGGCGGTCAGCTATCGGGCGAAACGGAGGATGGCCGGTAGTCGATCAGGTCACGTACGCCTCGTCAACCGCCGCCCCGTGCCGCCGAGAGCTTGGCGCTCATTTCAGCGGCCTGTTTTGCGAGCCGGGCGTTCTCCGCCCGCAGCCAGTCGAGTTGTCCGCGTTCCTCCAGGTGGTCATGAAGCCATCCGAGATCCGGTCGACCGGACCGGTGCTGCCCGAGCAGGGCCCTTGCTTCATCGAGATCCACGCCGAGTTCGGCGAGGGCTTCGGGGAGAGGCCGCCCGCCCACGACGTCGGCATGGAAGCGCTTCAACCGACGGACCACCACCCCGGTGTTCTCCCTTGCGTCGCGGTTCTCCGGCCCTTCACGGGCCGCGATGTCTTGCGGGCTCCGCTTCGGCGGGAAATCCACCGGTGCCGGTGCCGGAGGCTCGATCAACGGCAGGAGGTCGGTGAACAGGGGGGTCAGACGCGCGCCGCTGACCCGCATCCGGAACATCGCGCGACGGATGCTCCGCTCAACCATGCACCGGTTGTCGAACTCGCCCATCACCGACTGCAACTCGACCGCGGTGCTGGCGGCGCCGAGCGCGCGGATGACCTCGAGGTCGGGCTGGAACATGCGGCGTTCCACCACCCAGATCACGACCGTCAGCGGGAGAGCGCGGCGATAGACGCTCTTCCAGAAGACCTGGTGGTCGAAGTTCTCCGGCTTGCACCGGTGGGCGGCGCAATACGCTTCCTTGAAGTTGGGGAACAGGGTCTTCGGCGCGGACATGGCGGATGCTTTAGGTTGGAATCTAGGTGCGGCGTCCCGGGCGAGGCGAGGCATCGTCCCCTCACCGGTCCAGCGAGCGGAGCTTGTAGAGCTGTTCGCCGGCCTTCAGGACGAGGAGCACTCCTTCGTCCTCGCGGTCCGCATGGTCTTCGACCCGGATGCTCCGCCAATCGCGGTAGCCGAGGTTGATCTCGCGGCAGACGGACTCCGGGATGCCCGTTGCCAAGGTCACCTTCACGCGGGGGGTCTCGACGCCGTCGGCGAAGGTCCCGCCGCCGAACACGTGGGTGCAGTGCGCCAGCGAGCCCCACGGCATGTCCTTGAAGCGGTCCCACTGCTTCAGGAAGTAGTCGCGGCAATGGTAGCCGACCTGCCGGATGAACTTGCCGTGGACCACGCTGACCTCGTGCAGGTGCGGCGCGTAGATGATCAGCTCGCCGCCGTCGGCCAGCACGGGCTCCAGCTTGTACATGCACTTCGCGCCCACCCAGAGCTCGTCGTACATCTTCGGCGCGCAGGAGAGGACCGTGTGGAAGGTGCGCTCCTTCCAGATGATATGATGCCGGGCCGAGAGGTCCGCCGCCTTGTCCCACGCGGCCTCGGGCGTGCCGACGAAGACACCGACCGCGCCGCTGCCCTTCACGACCAGCGCGAAGCACTTCTTCGGCATCGTCACCATCCCGCCCGCGCGGTCCACCACGGCGCGCACCGGCGTGTGCTTGTTGCCGATGATGCCGACGTTGGTGACCACCGCCCCGAGCCAGTGGAAGAAGTTGAGGATCTCCGCCCCGCTCACCCCGGGGAACAGGTACTTGTTGCCGCCGCTCATGCCCACGACCTCGTGGGGGAACACCGGCCCGACGATGATGACCTCGTCATAGCCGAAGATGCGGCGGTTGACGGTCACCGGGACGTCCATCGCGAACAGCCCTCCGGACAACGCGCGGATCTCGTCCGCCGGGATCGTGCCCAGGTGCTGGAGCGCCTCCGGGTTGTCCCACTCGTGGTTGAAGAACCGCACCTTGTGGTACCGCTCGCACCATTCGTCCTTGGTGATCTCCAGCCGCTCGCAGATGGCGTCGTCCGACATCGGCGGATGCGTCCCGAGCGCGACCAGGATGTCGAAGGCCGCGGTCACGCCGCCGAGGTGGGCGAACAGGGACTTGAACATCATGCCGATCGGCGCCGTGCGGGTGCCGTCCGGGATGATGAGCAGCACCTTCTTGCCGCGGTAGTCGGCCGCAGGGCATGCCTTGGCGATCAGATCGCCGACCTGCGCCTCGGTCACGAGACCTTCGGACGCCGTCACTCCATCGATGAATCCATTCATGGTCCTGTTCGTTCCCTACCGCAGACTCCAGATTGTCCGGTCCTGGAATACGTCGTCCAGCCCGATGTCCCGCTCCGTCCGCCGGGCCTTCCGCGGTTGCGGACGTCGCATCCCGTGCGACCCTGCGGACGAGCCTCATTTTGGCCGACCCGACGCCTCGGCTCAACAACCACCTGTCCCGTGAAGATCCACCTCCGCCAGATCGCTTCCTTGCTGCTCGCCCTCTCCGTCTTCCACGGCGCGGCGGCAACCGATGCCGGCGCCGCGTGGCCGCAGTGGCGCGGCCCGGGGCGCGACGGACAATCCGCGGGTCCCGCGTGGCCGGACAAGCTCGACGCCGACCATCTCCAGCGGATGTGGCGCGCGGAACTCGGTCCCAGCTACTCCGGCCCCATCGTCTCGGGAGACCGCGTCTTCACCACCGAGACCAAGGACAAGAAGTCCGAGGTGGTCACCGCGTTCGACCGCCTCACCGGTCGGCAGATCTGGCGCGTGCAGTGGGAAGGCGCGATGAGCGTGCCGTTCTTCGCCAAATCGAACGGTGACTGGATCCGGTCCACGCCGGCGCTCGATGGAGAGCGGCTCTACGTGGCCGGGATGCGGGATGTCTTGGTGTGCCTCGATGCGGGCGACGGGAGCGAGGTCTGGCGGAAGGATTTCGCGAAAGAGCTCGGCACCCCGCTCCCCGATTTCGGCTTCGTCTGCTCTCCGCTGGTGGATGGCGAGGCGGTCTACGTCCAGGCCGGGGGATCCATCGCCAAGCTCGACAAGCGGGACGGCAAGATCCTGTGGAGGTCGCTCCAGGACAAAGGCGGCATGATGGGCAGCGCCTTTGCTTCGCCGATGATGGCCGAACTCGCCGGCCACCGGCAGTTGGTCGTGCAGACCCGCGAGAAGCTGGCGGGTCTGGAACCGGCCGACGGCAAAGTTCTGTGGGAGCAGCCGGTCGAAGCGTTCCGCGGGATGAACATCCTCACGCCGGTGGTCCACGCGGACACGCTCTTCACCAGCACCTACGGCGGCAAGACGCTCGGGTTCAAGGTCGCGCGATCCGACGGCAGGTTCGTGGTCGCCGAAGCCTGGAGGAACAAGTCCCAAGGCTACATGAGCACGCCGGTGGTGGTCGACGGGGTCGCCTACGAACATCTCAAGAGCCAGCGGATCATGGCGATCGAGGTCGGGACCGGCCGCGAGCTCTGGACGAGCGACCGGTCGTTCGGAAAATATTGGAGCCTCGTCGCGCAGGGCCGCCGCGTCCTCGCTCTGGACCAACGCGGTCTGCTCTATCGGTTCGACGCCGATCGGCAGAGATTCGATCTGCTCGACGAGCGCAAGGTCTCCGACTCCGAGACCTGGGCGCACCTCGCCGCCGCTGGCGACCAACTGTTCATCCGCGGACTCGATTCGCTCACCGCCTGGCGTTGGGCGGATGCCCGACGACCGGCAGGGACCGTCCAAGGCAAGTGACCTCCGGCCCGCCGCCCCGATCCGGGTCGGCCGAGGAAGACGTCCTTTTGCGATTCAGATCGTCTGCGCCAGGAAACCGCCGTCCACCTTCAGGTCCGTCCCTGTCACGAACGAACTGGCCTTCTCGCTGGCGAGGAACACGGCGGCGCCGACCAGCTCTTCGGAGCGACCGAATCGTCCCATCGGCGTGTGGCCCCAGATGGCCTTGGTGCGCGCCGTGGGTGAACCGTCGTCGTTGAACAGCAGCTTGCGGTTCTGTTCGGCCGGGAAGAAGCCCGGGGTGAGCGAGTTCACGCGCACCCCGCGCGGCGCCCATTCACGGGCCAGGAACTGCGTGAGGCTCAGCACCGCTGCTTTGGACGCCGAGTAGCTCACCACGCGCGACAACGGGATGTGCGCCGAGACGCTGGCGATGTTGATGATGCTCCCCCGTCCGGCCGCGCAGAGCGACGGACCGAACTCCTGGCAGGGCAGCAGCACGCCGCCGACGAGGTTCAGGTCGAAGTTGCCGCGCCACGCGTCGAGCGACAGGTCCTCGAACTTGTTCGTGTCGGTGACCGTGGCCTTCGGGTCGTTGCCGCCGGCCGCGTTGAGCAGGATGGTCGGTTGGCCAAGCGCCGCGCGGATCGCGGCGTGCGCGGCCTTGAGGTCGTCGCGGCTCACGGCGTCCGCCGGCACGAACATCCCCTTGCCGCCCGCGGCCCGGATCGTGGCCACCCGCGCTTCGCCGCGCTCGGCGTTGCGGCCGATGATCGCGACCGCTGCTCCGGCCGCGGCCAGGCCTTCGGCCAACGAGCCGCCGAGAACGCCCGTGCCGCCGATGACGACGGCCACTTCACCCGTGAGATCGAACAAGTTCATCGAGAAGGCCCGCAGGCTAGAGGCGGCTCCGCGGTCGATGCAACCGTCGCTTCCGATCGGGGGCCCATCCGGGACGAAGGTCCCGATCCCGTCCGACGGCCGGCTCCGGGGTTGACGCGACGTCCGCAACCGCCAGCGTCGGGCGCATCGGATGCGCGCCATCGTCGAAGAAGCCGCCACGCACCATTCGCCCGATTCCCTCGCGGCGACGTTGCGCCATGAGCCGGGGCTGGTGCTGTTGCGGACCGGTTCGTTCGACGTGCCGAGCGCGCGCTATTCTTTCGTCACCGCGCGGCCGGTGCTCACCTTCCGCTCCTCGGGGTCGGGCTGCTCCACGCGTTTCGCCGATGGCCGGGTCGTCGAGCAGTTCGGTGATCCGTGGCAGCATCTCGCACCGCTGCTGGCGAGCTTCGAGCTGCTCGACGAGGTGGACGTGCCCTTCCCGCTCGGCGGCTGCTTCGGTTATTGGGGCTACGACCTGAAGAACTTCGTCGAGCCGCGACTGCCCCGTCGCGCCGTCAACGACCTCGAGCTCCCCGACTGCCATCTCGGGTTCTACCCGAGCCTGGTGGTGTTCGATCACCAGCTCGGCAAGGCGTGGATCGTGGCCACCGGTCTGGATGCGGAAGGGGACCGCAGCGAGGCGCGTGCGAGATCCCAATTGATGTGGTGGCGTGAGAAACTCGCCGATGGACCGACGGAACAAAGCAGCTCAAGCGTTCCACCTGCTTGTGAGGCTTCGCCGACCGAGTTGTTGGCGGGAGGCCTGCGCTCCCTCGCTTCCTCTCTCTCCCGCCCGGAATACCTCGCCGCTGTCGCGCGCGCGCTGCGCTATATCCACGCGGGCGACATCTACCAGGTGAACCTCGCGCAGCGGTTGGCCGCGCCGTGTCCGTTCAGCGGTTGGGACTATTTCGAGCGGCTCACCGCCGCGTCGCCCGCGCCGTTCTCCGCCTACCTCGGTTGCGGCGACTTCGCGCTTGTCTCGTCCTCGCCGGAACTGTTCCTCCGGCTCAGCGGCGGCCACATCCTCACCCGTCCCATCAAGGGCACGCGACCCCGCGACGACGACGCGGTGCGCGACGCGCAGCTCGCGTGGGAGCTCCAGCGCAGCGAGAAGGAGAACGCCGAGCTGGTGATGATCACCGACCTGCTGCGCAACGACCTCGGACGGGTCTGCGACTTCGGCTCCGTGCGCGTGCCCGACCTGGCGCGGCTGGAACGCTTCGCGCAGGTGCAGCACCTCGTGTCGACGGTCGAGGGACGCCTGCGCGACGGCGTCACGCATCTCGACGCGCTCGCCGCCTGTTTCCCCGGCGGCAGCATCACCGGCGCGCCCAAGATCCGGGCGATGGAGATCATCGACGAGCTGGAACCGGTCGCCCGTGGTCCGTACTGCGGTTGCCACGGCTACCTCGGGTTCAACCGCGAGAGCGAGCTGAGCATCACCATCCGCACCGCCGTGGTGCGCGACGGCACGGCTTGGATCCACGTCGGCGCCGGCATCGTCGCCGACTCCAAGCCCGAGGCGGAATACGAGGAGACGTGGGCGAAGGCCGGCGGGCTGCTGGCGGCGCTGCGGCCGGACGCGGAGAAGGAACCGCTGGATCGCGCCCGTCCGCGTTGATCTGCGAAGAAACCTTCGACGACCGTCCACGTCCGGTCGTTCCATCGGCGCCGACCCGCGGAAATCAGCGGACCATGTCATGATCGTCTACCTCAACGGCCAGTTCGTCCCGGAAGCTGAGGCCAAGGTCTCCGTCTTCGACCGTTCGTTCCTCTATGGCGACGGGCTGTTCGAGTCGGTGCGGGTCTACGCGGGACGACCGTTTCTTTGGCCGCAACATCTCGCACGGTTGCGCGAGGGCGCGAAGTTCTTGGGCATCCGCATCCCGCTCTCCGACGCCGGGCTCACCGAAGCGGCGACGACGCTCATCGGGCGCAACGCGATGCCCGGATCACTACTCCGCATCACGCTCTCGCGCGGCGTGGGACGCCGCGGATATTCACCGAAGGGCGCGGACGACCCGGTGCTGGTGATGACGGTGCATCCCGCGACGCACAACGATCCGGCGGACCCGGTCTGCTGGACGCTGGCGACGTCGTCGTTCCGCGTCCCGGCCGGCGACCGGC
>CANGMH010000083.1 GCA_947454005.1 Verrucomicrobiota bacterium | reverse complement strand
GGTTGTGAAAGGTCGCGACGTCTTCGCCCGCGGCATCAGCGACAACAAGGGCCAGCATCTCGCCCACCTCAACGCCGCCGAGGCCTGGCTCCGCTCCGGTCGCGAACTGCCGTGCAACCTGACGTTCCTCATCGAGGGCGAGGAGGAGGTCGGATCGACCGCGCTCTACGGGTTCTTGCCCGCGCACAAGGCCGAGCTCGCGTGCGACGCCGTGGTGATCTCCGACAACGGGATCCCGACGCTCAAGCATCCGGCCCTCACCTACGCGCTCCGCGGCATCGCGGCCATGGAGGTGCGGTTGGACGGCCCGGCCCGCGACCTGCATTCCGGCATCTTCGGCGGATCGGTCGAGAACCCGGCGATGGCGCTCTGCCAGCTGCTCGGCCAGATGCGCGACGCCAAAGGCCGCATCACCGTCCCGGGCTACTACGACGACGTGGTGAAGCTCTCCGCCTACGAACGCCGCGAGCTCGCGAAGCTGCCTTCCGATCCGGAGCGTTACCGCAAGTTCTTGGGCGTGCCGCAGCTCTTCGGAGAGGCCGGTTTCACGCACGAGGAACAGCGCTCCGCGCGCCCCACCTTCGAGATCAACGGTCTCACCAGCGGCTACCAGGGCGACGGCAGCAAGACCATCATCCCGTCATGGGCCAGCGCCAAGCTCACGCTCCGGCTCGTGCCCGACCAGAAGCCGGCGAAGGTCATCAAGGCCGTGACCGCGCATCTCAAGAAGCTCTGCCCGCCGAGCGTGAAGCTCACGGTCACGCCCGGCCACGGCGGCGCACCCTATCTCGTCTCGCCCAAGAGCCCGTTCGCGCAAGCCGCGCTGAGGGCGCTCCGTTCGGGCTTCGGCCACGAGGCGATCCTGACCCGCGAAGGCGGCAGCATCCCCATCGTCTCGGCCTTCAAGCAGCATCTCAAGGCCGACACCTTGCTGCTCGGCATGGCGCTGCCCGACGACAACCCGCATTCGCCGAACGAGAAGTTCTCGCTCGACGCCTACGCCGCCGGCATGCGCATGAGCGCGCATCTTTGGCCGGAACTCGCCGCCGCCGCGGGGAAGTGAAGCACGGGCGGCCCTCGGGTCGCCTCGGGGGGGGCCGTAAGCAGACGCCGGTCCCGTCGGCCCCTCCGGCGCGCCGACGGGGACCGCCGTCGGTCAGTCTTTCTTCGGAGCCGCCTTCACCTCGATGTGCAGGTCGCGGAGCTGCCGGGCCGTCACATGGCTCGGGCTGTCGGTCATCAAGCAGACGCCCTTCGCCGTCTTGGGGAAGGCGATGACGTCGCGGATGCTCGGCGTGCCGCAGAGGATGGCGATGAGACGGTCGAAACCCAGGGCGATCCCGCCGTGGGGAGGCGCCCCGTACTTGAACGCCTCGAGCATGTAGCCGAAGCGCAGCTGCGTCTCGTCGGGCGGGATCTGGAGGATCTCCTCGAAGATGGTCTTCTGCACGTCGGGCTGGTGGATGCGGATGCTGCCGCCGCCCAGCTCGACGCCGTTGACCACGATGTCGTAGTGCTGGCCTCGGACCTTCTTCGGGTCGGTCTTGAGCAGCGGGATGTCCTCCTCCACCGGCGCGGTGAACGGATGGTGGCTGGAATACCAGCGGTTCATCTCGCGGTCGAAACCGAGCAGCGGGAACTCGATGACCCAGAGGAAATCGAACCGGTCGGCCGGGATGACCAGCTTCCCCTGCCCTTTCAGCACCTCGGCGCAGTAGAGCCGGATCTTGCCGAGGATCTCGCAGGCGTTGAGCCACTGGTCCGCGGCGAACAGGATGAGGTCGCCCTCCTGGATGCCGAGCTTGGCGATGAGCGCCGATTTCTCCGCCTCGGTGAAGAACTTCACGATGGGCGACTTCCATTCGCCGTTCTCGACCTTGATGTAGGCGAGCCCCTTCGCGCCGAAACCCTTCGCGGTCTCGGTCATCGTCTCCAGCTGGCCCTGCGTCGCCCCGGCGAGGCCGCGGGCGTTGATGGCCTTCACCACGCCGCCGGCGGCCACCGCGCCGCTGAACACCTTGAAGGTGCTCGCGCGGAACTCCTCGGTGAAATCCACGAGCTCCATGCCGAAACGGGTGTCCGGCTTGTCGATGCCCCAGCGGTTGAGCGCCTCGTCGAACGAGATGCGCTTGAAGGGCGTGGGGATGTCGACGTCGAGGGCGGTCTTCCACACCCGCTTCAACAGGCCCTCGATCAGCGCGTAGATGTCCTCGCGGTCGATGAAGGACATCTCGATGTCCACCTGGGTGAACTCGGGCTGCCGGTCGGCGCGGAGGTCCTCGTCGCGGTAGCAGCGGGCCAGCTGGAAATAGCGCTCGATGCCGCTGACCATGAGGATCTGCTTGAACTGCTGCGGCGATTGCGGGAGCGCGTAGAAGGTCCCAGGATCGCGGCGGTTCGGTACCAAGAACTCACGGGCGCCCTCGGGCGTGGACTTGAAGAGCGTCGGCGTCTCCACCTCCAGGAAGCCCTGCTCGTCCATGTGGCTGCGCGTGGCGATGGCCACCTTGGAGCGGACGCGCAGGTTGCGGATCATCTCCGGGCGGCGCAGATCGAGGTAGCGGTACTGGAGCCGCAGCTCCTCGTTGACCTTGTTGGCCACCTCGGGGTCGTCCACAGGGAACGGCAGGACCGCGGCGTGGTTGAGCACCACCAGCTCCTTGACCAGCACCTCCACCTGGCCGGTCGGGATCTTCGCGTTGTCGGTGCCGGACGGGCGGACCCGCACGGATCCGGTGAGCTGGATGACCGATTCGCTGTGCAGCTTGGTGGCGGTCGCGAAGACCTCGGCCGGGAGGTCGGCCGGATCGAACACGGTCTGCGTCCGGCCTTCGCGATCGCGGAGGTCGATGAAGAGGACGCCGCCGAGGTCGCGGCGGGAATGGACCCAACCCACGAGGGTGACGGTCTGTCCGGCGTGCGCGGGCCGGAGTTCGTTGCAATGCTGCGTGCGTTTCATGTCGAAAAGAGGGCGGATGATGCGTACGGAGCCAGGGATGGCCAAGCGAAGTTTGCAGCCGCCGCGGAGGCCGGCCCGGCCACGGGACCACCTCGACCGGGGCATCGCCCGGACCGGGAAGGCGCCGCTCCTGGCCGCGGCCTCCCGCCGCGAAGCCGGTGTGAACATTCGCGCTGGCGGTCGGGGCCGCGATTGGTCTTCCATGCTCACACGCCCGATGGACCCCGCGGGCGAGCGAACCATTTCCCTTCCGCTTGAGAATCATCCTGACCGGCGCCTGCGGTTTCGTGGGCAGCACGCTCGTCCGACAGCTCCTCGCGGAGTGCCCCGGGATCGAGATCGTGGGATTCGACCATCTGGGCCGCGAAGGTGCGGAGCTGAACCGCGACCTGCTCCGCCGGCTCGGCGTGAAGCTCGTCCACGGCGACCTGCGCTGCGCGTCCGATCTCGCCGATTGGCCGAAGGCCGACTGGGTCGTCGACGCCGCCGCGAACCCCAGCGTGCTCGCCGGCCTCGCCGGCGAAGGCGGCAGCCGCCAACTGGTCGAGCACAACCTGCTCGGCACGGTCAACGTGCTCGAATATTGCCGCCGCCAAGGCGCGGGCTTCGTGCTCCTGAGCACCAGCCGCGTCTACTCGCTGCCGCCCTTGGCCGGCCTCCCGCTCAAGAAGACCGGGCTCGCCTACGGGCTCGACACCTCGAAGGAGCTTCCCCCGGGCGTCTCCGCGGAGGGCGTCGCCGAAGGGTTCTCCACGGCGCCGCCGGTCTCGCTCTACGGCGTGACCAAGCTCGCCTCGGAGCAGCTCGCGCTCGAATACGGCGCCACGTTCGGCTTCCCGGTGTGGATCGACCGCTGCGGCGTGCTCGCGGGCGAGGGCCAGTTCGGGCGCGCCGACCAAGGCATCTTCGCCTACTGGATCAACGCCTGGCTCCGCGGGCGTCCGCTGAAGTACATCGGCTTCGACGGCACGGGCGCCCAGTCGCGCGATTGCCTGCACCCCGCCGATCTGGTGCCCCTGCTCCGCCGGCAGCTGACGGAACCTTCCCGGCCGGTCGCGCGGATCCAGAACGTCGCCGGCGGACGGACGCAGACGATGTCGCTGGCGGAGTTGAGCGCCTGGTGCACCGCGCGGTTCGGCCCCCGGCAGGTCGCGAGCGACCCGGTGCCGCGACCGTTCGACGTGGCCTGGTTGACGCTCGATGCCGGCCTCGCCGCACAGCAATGGGGCTGGCGCCCGGTGACGCCGTTGGAGACGGTCCTCGGCAAGATCGCCGACCATGCGGAGAAGAACCCCCGTTGGCTCGAGCTCTCCGGAACACGATGAACCCAGGCGTCCTCCCGAACCCCGCCGCCACGCCGCTCACCCGGTTCAGCATCGTCATCCCTGCGCGGGACGAGGAAGGCTGCATCGAGCCGATGGTGGAGAAGCTCCACGTCGAGCTGCGGCTCCAAGGCATCCCCCACGAGATCATCGTCGTGGACGACGGGAGCACCGATTCCACCTGGGAGAAACTGACCGTCCTCCGGGCCCGCATCCCCGAGCTCCGGCCGGTCCAGAACACCGGTGCCCATGGCTTCGGGCGCGCCATCATCTTCGGCCTGGACCAGGTCCGGGGCGACGCCGTCACCATCATGATGGCCGATGAATCGGACGATGCCCGAGATGTCGTCCGCTACTGGCATGAGCTCAACAAAGGCTACGATTGCGTGTTCGGCAGCCGTTTCATCAAGGGCGGGGGCGTGATCGATTACCCGACGATGAAGCTGATGGTGAACCGGATGGCCAACTACTTCATCAAGACGCTCTTCAACCACGTCCTGAACGACACGACGCACGCGTTCAAGGCCTACCGCTCCGACGTGGTCGCCGGGTGCCGACCGCTGATCGCGCCGCACTTCAACCTCACCGTCGAGCTCCCGTTGAAGGCCATCGTGCGCGGCTTCAGCTACACGGTCATCCCGATCACCTGGCGGAACCGTCGCACCGGTGTGGCCAAGCTGAAGATCCGCGAGATGGGCAGCCGCTACCTGTTCATCTGCCTCTATGTCTGGCTGGAGAAGTATTTCAGCCGGGGAGACTACCGGAAGCGTTGAGCACCCCGGACATCCTCCCGACCGGTCCATCCGACGGGGCACGCTCCTCCCGGCGGTTCCTCGGCGTGACCACGCTCGCGTCGCCGTTCGCGGCCGTGACGCGCAGGTCGGTTCCTCCTGCGCCGGCTTCCGGCCCCCTTCTTCGGTGCGGAACGGCTAGGCAACGGACACAGAAACCCGCTCCACCGGGACCAGGGTTCCGGTGCCGGTGGACACCTCCACCGCGCCGTCGAATCCGGTTTCGACTTTCGCCGGCCGGGTTTTAGGGTCCCTCCATGTTCAACGCAGCTGACGTCCAGTCCGCCGGTGTCGACCGCTTCCCGCTCCGCGCTGTGACGCCTCCGGCGCAGGTCGATGCCCTGGCCCGCGACATCCTCGCGCTCAAGAAGAAGCTCAACGCCGTCATCCTCGCCCACAACTACCAGGTGCCCGAGATCCAGGACGTCGCGGATGTCGTCGGCGATTCCCTCGGCCTCGCCCAGCATGCCGCCAAGACGGATGCCGATGTCATCGTCTTCTGCGGCGTCCACTTCATGGCCGAGACGGCCAAGATCCTGAACCCCGGCAAGATCGTCATCCTTCCCGACGCGGACGCCGGCTGCTCCCTGGAATCCAGCTGCCCGGGACCGAAGCTGAAGGCGTTCCAAGCGACGAACCCCAACTTCTGGACCATCGCCTACATCAACTGCTCCGCCGAGGTGAAGGCGCTCAGCGACTGCATCTGCACCAGCGGCAACGCGGTCAAGGTCGTCGAAGCGGCGCCCAAGGACCGCGACCTCCTCTTCGTCCCGGACGAGAACCTCGGCGGCTGGGTGATGGAGCAGACCGGACGGCCGATGACGCTTTGGAAGGGGGACTGCTACGTCCACGTCGAATGGACGCACGCCGCGATCACGCGGATCCGGCAGCGGCATCCGGGCGCCCCGGTGGTCGCGCATCCCGAGTGCCCCAAGGCGGTCCGCATGCTCGCCGACGAGGTCTGCTCGACCGAGAAGATGGTGACCTGGTGCAAGCGGTCCCCCGCGAAGGACATCATCATCGCCACCGAGGCCGGGATGCTCCACCGGCTGAGGAAGGAGTGCCCGGACAAGAACTTCATCCCGGCACCGACCGACCGTTGCGCGTGCAACGAATGCCGATTCATGAAGATGAACACGCTCGAGAAGCTCCACGACTGCATGGTCGCCCTCGCGCCCCGCATCGAGCTGCCGCCCGAGCTGAGCGCGCGCGGCCGCGTCGCCATCGAGCGCATGCTCGAGATCTCGGCGCGCCCCTGAGGCGGTCAACGCGGCGGCACCGGCCCGCTGCTGGCCCGGATGACGAGCTCCGCGGGCAACCGGTGCGAACGCGTCGGCTCGCCCTTGAGCAGCTTGAGCATCGTCTCCATGGCCATCGCGCCCAGGCGAAGCTTGGGCTGGCGGACCGTGGTGAGCGGCACCCGGAAGTATTCGCTCACGAGGATGTTCCCGAACCCGACCACGCTGATGTGTCCGGGGATGCGGACGCCTTGGTTCAGCAGCGCGTCGGCCGCGCCGATCGCGACCAGGTCGTGCGCGCACTGGAGCGCCGTGGCATCCGGACGTTCCTGCATGAACTGGAGCGCCGCCGCGGCGCCTTCCTCGATGGTCGTGCCCGCGTTGAAGATGAGCTGGTCCGCGACCGGGACGTCGGCGTCCCGATGGGCGCGGCGGTAGCCTTCGAGCCGCTCGCGGGCCCAAGGCGCGACCATCGGCCCGGCGAAGAAGGCGATCCGCCGGTGCCCGAGGTCGAGCAGATGGCGCGTCGCCGCGGCGCTGGCCGCGAGGTCGTCGGTCTCGATCGCCGGGAACTGCCGGCAGAACGGCGCGCTGTGCCCGAGCACGACGGTCGGGATCCCGCGCTTGCCCAGCTCTTCGTAGATCTCGGCCGTGTCCCCGAGCCGGTAGACCGGCGCGATGAACAGGCCGTCCACCCGTCGCGCGATCAACCGGCGCAACACGGCCTCCTCGCGCTCGGGACGGTTGAGCGAATGGGCGATGACCACGTCGTAGCCGAGCTCGTGGGCCCGCTCCTCGATGGCCATCACGATGCGCGCGTAGACCGGGTTGGTGCTGGCGGAGATCACCAGCCCGAGCAGACGGGTCGTGCGGCTGCGCAGGCCTTGGGCGCTGACGTCGGGCAGATACCCCATCTCGGCGGCCAGCTTGCGGATCCGCTCCTTGGTCGCCGCGGAGAGGTCGGGTTTGTCGCGGAGCGCCTTGCTGACGGTCATCACGGAGACCCCGGCAGCGGCGGCGATTTCTTTCAGTCGGACCATGGATGAGGATCAGAGGTTGCCGCCGGACCAGCCGAATTTTTGGCGGAGCGTGCTGAAGAAGCTGGTGCCGTCCAAACGGAGCAACCGGATCGTCCGCGCGCTGCGGCGGATGGTCACGGTGTCGCCCGTGCCGATGTCGGTCTGCTGCTGGCCGTCCGCCGCGACCGAGGCGACGAACCGGCTGCTGAGCAGCTTCACCCGGACGGTGGAATCCAGCCCCACGACGAGCGGCCGGATGCTGAGCGTGTGCGGACAGATCGGCGTGAGCGTGAGCACATCGGCGTCGGGGCTGACGATCGCTCCGCCGGCCGCGAGCGAGTAGGCCGTCGAACCGGTGGGCGAACTGGCGATGAAGCCGTCGCACCGGTAGCTGGTGAGCAGCTCGCCGTCCACGTGGACCTCGATCTCGATCAGCCGCGACGTCAGACCGCGTCCGAGCACGAGGTCGTTCAGGGCGATCCGCGTGGTGCGCTCGTCGCCACGCTGGATGACGGCTTCGAGCAGCGACCGTTCCTCGATGACGAACCGGCCCTCGGGGATCTTCTTGAGCGATTCCGCCAGCCGGTGCGAAGGCACGGCGGTGAGGAAACCGAGATGGCCGGCGTTGATGCCCAGCAACGGCACCGGCAATCCCGCCACCTCGCGGGCGATGCGCAGCATCGTGCCGTCGCCGCCGAAGACCAGCAGCAGGTCCGAGGTCCGCGCGAGCTGTTCCAGCGAGGCCGCGGCCGGCAGCGCGCCGCCGATCAGCTCCGCGGTGGAGGGCTCGCAGGTGACGACCCTTCCGAGGCCGAGCAGCACCTTCGCGGCACGGCGGACCAGCCGGGCGGCGTCCGGCTTCTCCGGATTGGCGATGAGGCCGATACGGCGGATGGTCTCGGCAAGTTTTTTCACGGCGGGGTCATGCACGTTCCATGAGCGCCAAGAATTCCTTGTTGCCGGCAGGGCCGGTCAACGGGGACTCGGTGGTGCCCAACCAACTTAGCCCGAGATCGCCGCCGCGGACAAACTCTTCCAGCTCGGCGAGCACGCGGGCGTGGACGGCCGGGTCGGTGATGACGCCCTCGCCCTTGTCCGCCTCCTCCTTCCCGGCCTCGAACTGAGGCTTCACCAGCACGACCATCCGCCCGCCGGCACGCAGCAGCGGGGCGGCCGCGGGCAGGATCTTCCGGAGCGAGATGAACGAGCAGTCCGCGACCACCAGGTCGAACGGCCGCGCCTCCGGCCCGAACGAGGCCATCGTGAGGGACCGGGCGTTGGTCTTCTCCATCACCACGACCCGGGGATCCTGGCGCAGCTTCCACGCGAGCTGCCCGTGGCCCACGTCGACGGAGAAGACGCGCGTCGCGCCGTGCTGGAGCAGGCAATCGGTGAACCCCCCGGTGCTCGCGCCGAGGTCCAGCGCCACGGTGCCCGCGACCTCCACCGCGAAACGGACCAGCGCGTGCTCCAGCTTGTGGCCGCCGCGGCTGACGAACTTGTCGCCGGCCATGAGCTCCACGCCGTCGCCGTCGCGCACGGCGTCGCTCGCCTTCGCGGCCGGATGGCCGTTGACGCGGACCTGTCCCGCCATCACGGCGCGCTGGGCCTGCGTCCGGGTGGCGCACAGACCGCGGGCGACGAGGGCTTGGTCGAGGCGTTGCTTCAAGGAAGGTCCACGCTGCGACAGGAAGGCGCCCTTGCCAAGCGCCGCGGACGGCCCGCGGGCGGTCCGTTTCCGGTCCGGCCCCGGTTCAGAGATGCCGGATGTGCGAGCGGTACTTCTGGAGCAGCAGGTCGTTGTGGTCGTCGCCGCTGGTGTTGCTGCTGATGAAGACCTCGGGCAGGCAGCCGCGCGCCGCCGCCAGCTCGATCGCGTGGACGATCACCAGGTTGATGATGAGCATCCCGGTGATGCTCGACGGCGGTCCGATCCGGTGCGGGAAGCCGGGCAGCTCCACCGCCGCGTCGCCATCGACGCCGCAGTTGTCGATCACCACGTCCGCGACCTCCGCGAGGCGTTTCCCCGAGGCGTGACGCGCGGGCCAGGCGAAGCTCTGCGCGCGGTTGGTGATCGCGACCGTCTTCACGCCGCGCGCCCGGGCGCCGAGCGCCAGCTCGATCGGCACGGCGTTGCGGCCGCTGTTCGACACGATCACCAGCACATCGCCCGCGGTGATGGGATACGAGCCGAGGATCCGTTCCGCGTAGCCCGGCTCGCGCTCTTTGTAGGTCGCCTCGATCGCGTTCTCGTGGAGCATCAGCGGCTCCTCGAGCATCGGCACCGCGCGGGCGAGACCGCCGGCCCGGTAGAAGATCTCCTCCGCGACCATGTGCGAGTGGCCCGTGCCGAACGCGAAGAGGAACCGGCCGCCGGCCAAGGCGTCCGCGAGCCAGGCCCCCGCCTGCTCGATGGCGGGACGCTGCGAGACGGCCACCCGGTCGAACTGGGCGCGGGAGACGGCGACGAAGGAATCGTAGGCTGACATGGGATGAGGGAAGGCCGGCGGCGGGGTACCCGCCGCCGGCCGGTAAGATCCGATGCGGAAAGGAGCGGGAGGCTATTTCTTCGGCGCGGGCGGCACGGGCGGCGACGTCTTCTTCGCGGCCTCCTCCTTCTGCAGCCGCTCGAGGTCGGCGGGCTTGATGACCTCGATCTTGGCGCCCTTCTTCAGCTCGTCCGCGCTGGGGACCTTGATGATGTCGCTGGTCACCACCGGCTGGGTCGAGCCACCGACCGCAGCGGGCTTGGCCGCGGGCTCGGACGATTTGATGCTGAGCAGCTCGATGTCGAAGATCAGCGTGGCGTTGGGCCCGATCTTCTGGCCGGAACCGCGCTCCATGTAGGCGAGTTCGGACGGGATGTAGAGCTGCCACTTGGAGCCGACAGGCATGAGCTGGAGCGCTTCCGTCCAGCCCTTGATCACGCCTTTGACGCCGAACGTCGCCGGCTCGCCGCGGGAGTACGAGCTATCGAACTCGGTGCCGTCGATCAACGTGCCCTTGTAGTGGGTCGTGACGGAATCGGTCGCGACGGGCTTGGGTCCGTCGCCCTGCTTGATGACCTTGTACTGGAGGCCGCTCGGCAATGTGATGACGCCTTCCTTGGATTTGTTCGCCGCGAGGAACGCCTCGCCGGCCTTCTTGTTGACCTCGGCATCGGCCTTCCGCTTCTCCTCGGCCTTCTGGCGGAGCTCGGTGGTGTAGCTGCGGACGATGACCTGGGCCTCGGCCTCGGTGAGCGTCGTGGGACGGCCGTTCAGGGCGTCGGAGAACGACTTCGCCGCGGTCTCGGTGTCGACCTCGTAGCCGCCGCGCTGGAAATTCTTCTTCATGTCCGAGGCGATCATCACGCCGATGGCGTGGGAGCGCTTCTGCTTCTCGTCGGCGAACCGGGTGTCCGGTGCGGCGGCCACGGCGGCGGCCGGAGCCGTGGCGGTCAAGGCGGGTTTGGCGTCGGCGGCGCTGGCCGCGAAAGAGAGCAGGCCGGTCAAGGCGAGCAAAGAGGAGCGATTTTTCATGTTGAGAACGGATGCACCGCCGGACCCGGGATACCCGGGCGATCAGCGGAAACGCCGGGTAGCTACCAGCGGCGGCGGCGAATGTCCAGAGGGCCGTGGCAAGAGGGGCGCGCCAAGAGCGCCGTGGCGGAAGGTCCACCGGGCGAGCCCAGGTGCCGGGCCCGGGACCGGGGACGACACCGGTGGCGCATACCGTCGGTCACTCCGCGCTCTCGATGGTCTTCACCTTGAGCACGGGCAGCTTCCAGCGGGCATCGCGCCATTCCTCGCCGGTGACGAAGACCGCCTTGCCCTTGAACTTGGCCAGGTCGATGGAGGGGTCCTCGTTCACCAAGAAATCGAGCGTGCCTTCGCCGCGGGCGCTGCGGAGCTCGAAGTTTCCGGGCGAATTGGCGTTCCAACTCCGGCGCAGGATGCCTTCGCGGAGCACCCGGCGCGGGGCGGAATCCGCCAAGACCGGCACCGCCGGCAACGGTACCGCCGGAACGGGTGCGGCGGCGGTCTCCACCGCGGCGGCGGCCGGGGCCGCAGGCGCGACGCTTTCCGCCGGCACGGAGGGCCTTGCCGCCGGCGGGAGCGGAGCAGACTTCACCTCGGGGACCTCGGCGGGCACGATCGGCGCGGCCTCCGCGACAGCAGGGCGTGCCGCCGGTGCCTTTTCGGTCGAGGCGACGGCCGGGGCCTCGCCGTCCTTGCGCTCGATGAGGTTGCTGGCGACGAAGGCGTAGGTGCCGGCAGGCGGCTCGATCTGCAGCCAGCCGTCCGTCTCGCGGACCACCGCCACGGTCGCTCCGTGCGGGAGGATACCGATCTCGCTGTAGTTCCTGCCGGGACCGGCCCGGAGGTTGAGCGACTTGCCCTTCACCGTCTTGGTCGCGCCGTCGACGAGCGGGCCGTACACCCAGACGGCGACCTGCGCAGGCAGGGCGACCTTGGTCCAATCTTTCGGCGAACTGCCGTCCACGCCGGTGCCGGCTTCGGCTCCGACCACTTCCACCGTGTCGCCCTTCTTCAGCGTGGCGAGCACCTCGCCGTCGTACGCCGGCTTGGCGCGGACGTTGGTGCGGTCGGCCTTGACGATGGCGGTCGGTCCCGCGGCCATGGCGACGATGGCGGAAAGCGCGGCCCAAGCGGCGAAGCAACGGCGGACGGTCGGTCTCATAGGAAAATCTGCCGGCACCCGGGGCGCGCGGCCGGTCGAGCCTCCGGACTCACTTGGCACCGCGCAAGAGCGATCTGATCTCGGGCTCGGTGAGCGCGCGCCATTTGCCGACGGGCAGCTCCCCGAGCTTGATCGGGCCGATCTGCACGCGCTTCAGCTGCTCGACCTCGTGCCCGAGCACCTCGAACATGCGGCGCACCTCCCGGTTCTTGCCCTGGGCGAGCTCCAGCTCCACGACGCTGTGGGAGTTGTTGCACGAGACCACTCGGGCCGCCTCGGCCTTCAGCGTGTCGGCTCCGTCCGTGATGCCCTTCGTGAAGCGGTCGGCATCCGATTGCTCCACGCGGCCGACGACGAAGGCCCAGTAGGTCTTGGTCATCCCGTACCGCGGATGGGTGAGCTTCAGGCTGAAGTCGCCGTCGTTGGTGAGGAAGATGAGCCCTTCGCTGTCCCGGTCGAGACGGCCGACGGGGAAGAGATTGGTCCAATCCAGCGGCAACAGGTCGAACACCGTGCGGCGGCCGAGGTCGTCGTTGCGCGTGGTGAGGAAATCGCGGGGCTTGTTGAGCGCGATGTAGAGCTTGCGCTTGGGCCGGACGGGCCGGCCGTCGACCGTGACCTTGGTCGCGGACGGATCGACCATGGTGCCGAGCTCGGTGACGACCTTGCCCGCGACGGCGACGCGCCCTTCGCTGATGAACTGCTCGGCCGCGCGGCGCGAGGCCACGCCGGCATCGGCGAGGAATTTCTGGAGACGGACCATGGACATGCGGGACGTGCGGACGAGGGAGGCCGGCGGGCTCAAAAAGCGAAGCGCGGTGACGCAGGAACCCCTGCGCACCGCGCTCGTTGTGCCGCGCCACCGCGGGCGAGGATCACTCCGGGGGCTTGGTCTTGCGCAGACCGGTGATGCGGTCGCCTTCTTTCCACTGGTTACGGGTCTTGAGCACGGCGACGCGCTCGAAGCGTTTCAGGACGTTGCGCTTGCCGCCGGTGGCGGCAGCGGCGCGTAGGCTGCTGTGCTGGGACATAAAAGTGTGCTCGGACGCTGCGTTTTCCCGTCGGCCGTGCCGAACGGAGCGCGGTGTGTAACAGACCCCGTCGCCGATGCAAACGGGTTTTTTCAGGCTTTCTCGGGATTCCTTGGCGAGATCCGCCCTCGGCCGACGCCCGGACCCGCACGCATCCGGCGAAACCGATGGCCTTTCGATCACAACGACGGTCGCCATGGCGATCCGAGCAGAAGCAACTTCGCGACGTTCCTTGCGAGACCCATCCCCGAAAGGCGCTGTATCGGTCTGCCCAGACGCAGATGCCGCAGCTCGCGCCGGTCAAGGATCGGCCAAGAAAAGCCGGGCAAAGAACCGCTCGTCAGGGGCAAGTGCGTCCAGATCGAACTCCACGGTCGTTACATTGGCCACCTTCGTGACCTTCAACAACGGGTTGTCCTTGACCGCCGCGATCCAAGGTTTGGCGTCGTTCAGGGCGGAGTGTTTGACCTGAAGTTGCCAGCCCGGGGTCTCCACATAGGCGAGCTTGAAGCC
>CANGMH010000082.1 GCA_947454005.1 Verrucomicrobiota bacterium | reverse complement strand
GGTGGTTCGCTCGCCCGCTACCGCGTCCACTTCCGCTTCCCGGATCCGACCGACGTCGAGGCGCTCCTGAAGCCGCTCGAGCCTGAGCTGGCGGCGCGCCGCCTCGACTCCGACACCGTGAAGAAGCGCCAGCGCGACCTCGGCTCGTCGCTCGGCAACCTCTATCGCTTCCTCAACCTCGTGGCCCTGGTCGCGCTGCTGCTCGGCGCGGTCGGCATCGCCAGCGCCATCCACGTCCATGTGCGGCAGAAGCTGCCCAACGTCGCGGTGCTCCGCTGCCTCGGCGCGCCGCTCGCGGACACCTTCGGGATCTATCTGGCGCAAGGCATCGCGCTCGGCGCCGCGGGCTCGGTGATGGGCATCGCGCTCGGCGCGTTGGTCGCGCAGAAGTTGCCGGCCGTCATCGGCGGCTTCGTGCCGTTCGCGTTCGCGCCGCGGTTCGCCTGGGGCGCGGCGATTGAGGCGTCGTCGGCCGGTTTCGGGGTCTGCCTGCTCTTCGCCCTGTTGCCGCTCCTGGAGGTCCGGCGCGTGAGCCCGCTCGCCGCCATCCGCGCCGCGTACGACGGGCCGCCACGCCCGGACCCGGCCCGCTGGGCGGTGACCGCGTTGATCGCGATCGCCGTCGCGGCCTTCTCCATGTCGCAGACGGAACGGTGGACCGAAGGGCTCGCCTTCGCGGCCGGGCTCGGCGCTGCCTTCGCGTTGCTCGCGGGCGCGGCCCGGCTCGTCGTCTGGCTCGCGCGGCGGCTCGTCCCCGCGTCGCTGCCTTTCGTGTGGCGACAAGGTCTCGCCAGCCTGCACCGCCCGCAGAACCGGACCACGCTGCTGCTGCTCTCGCTCGGGCTCGGGACCTTCCTCATCCTAACGTTGCATCTCGTGCGGGGCACCTTGCTCACCCAGCTGTTCCCGGCCGGCAACGGCTCCAGGGCCAACGCCGTGCTGTTCGACATCCAGCCCGACCAGAAGGACGGCGTGGTCGCGCTGCTCCGGTCCCAGGGACTTCCCGTGATCGACGAGGCGCCCATCGTGACCATGCGGTTGCGATCGGTGAAGGGCGTGCCCACCGAGGCGCTCGTGCAAGACAAGGCGAAGCGCGTCCCGGACTGGGTGCTGCGCCGCGAGTACCGGTCCACCTGGCGCACGAACCTGGTCGACAGCGAGGAGATCGTGGCGGGGAAGTTCGTCGCATCGGTCAGCCTGTCCCAGCCGATGCCGGCCGGCATCGATGCCGAGGAGCGAAAAAGCCAAGGAGCCGGTCCGTCCGGTCCCGCCGCCGCGGATCCGCCCGCAATCCCTGTCTCTCTCGAGGAAGGCATCGCCAAGGAGCTCCAGGTCGGGCTCGGCGATGAGATCGTGTTCGACGTGCAGGGCGTTCCGATGACCTGCCGGGTGGCGAGCTTGCGGAAGGTCGACTGGCGGCAGGTGCGGCCGAACTTCTTCGTCGTCTTCCCGGCCGGCGTGCTGGAGGACGCGCCGGCGATGCACGTGCTCGCCACGCATGTCGCCGATGCCGCCGCGTCGGCGAGGATGCAACGCGAGGTGGTGAAGGCGTTCCCCAACGTCAGCGCCATCGACCTCACGCTCGTCCTGCAGACGTTGGACGGCATCCTCGCCAAGGTCGGCTTCGTGATCCGCTTCATGGCGTTGTTCACGGTCGCGACGGGGTTGGTCGTGCTCGCGGGCGCGGTGCTTTCCGGCCGTTGGCAACGTATGCAGGAGGCCATCCTGCTCCGGACGCTCGGCGCCACCCGCGCGCAGATCCGGCAGGTGCTGTTCGCCGAGTACGCCACGCTGGGATTGCTGGCCGCCATCACCGGCAGCGGGTTGGCGGTGATCGCGAGCTGGGCGCTGGCGGTGTTCGCCTTCAAGGCCGGCTACGACTTCGCCGCGTTGCCCGTCCCGCTGGCGATCGCGTTGTCCGGCGTGACGACGTTGACCGTCTTGGTCGGCCTCGCGACGAGCCGGGGCATCGCCGACCAGCCTCCGCTGGAGATCCTTCGGCGCGAAGGATAGGTGCCCTGGGACCAGGTCACCGGCGCAAGGAGGACCCCGCGGCGGACGTTCTCCCTGTCACCTTGCCGGCGGACGCGGTGCTTGCGCGGCGGGCACGGGCGGAGGGAAGAACGCCTGCGTGATCTTCCGCGCGAAACGGGGGCCGAGCGCCTTCACGCCGGCTTCGTTGAAGTGGTCGCGGTCCGAACGACGGAACTCCGGGCCGAGATCGTCGGTCTGCGGACCGTCGTAGGTGTGGGCCACCGTCTGCAGCACCCGCTCGGTGCCCCGGTCGATGCGCTCCTTGCGACGTTGCTTCTCCACGAGGCCGACCTTCTCGGCCACGCCGGGATCGTAGGCGTCGAACGCGATGACCCATGGCAGCACCGGATTCCCGGCGTCGGCGCGCACGCCGGCGATCAGGCCGCGCAGGTCGTCGCCGAACTTCTCCTCGGTCGGGCCCTTCGGGAGATCGTTCTCGTTGCCGAACCACACGATCGCGCGGAGGCCGGTGTAGGGCGTGATGTGTCTGAGCGTCAGATGGCAGGCGGAATAGGCACGGGACGGCACCTCGGGATCCGCCGCGCCCTGGCGCCATTGCTCGACGGTCGACCCGCCGACACCGGTGGACACGATCAACACCGGCACATGCAGGGCGCGCACGAGCGCGTCGCCCACCGCCGGCCAAGGCGAGGCACGGTCGGCGTCGCCCGGTCGCAACGGATCATCGGCATGACGGAAGGCCGGCCGCTCCGGCGGACGTTCGCGCCAATCGGCGCAGGTGGCCACGCGGTCGTCCTCGGCGCGTCCGGGGGCGTCGCCTTGGAAGTTGGAGCAGAAGGAATGGCCGGCGGCGACGAACACCTCGCCCACGCCCACTTTCGGCACGGTCGTCTCGCTGGTGATCTTACCCGACCTGTCGAGGGTCCGAACCGTCAGCAGATACCATCCGCCCGCCGTCACCTCGAGCGTCCCGTGGAACTCCTTCGATCCGGGCCGGGCGATCTCGACGAAATCGCAGGATCGTCCGTCGGTGTCTTCTGCGTAGGGCGGTTGCAGGGTCACCTTGGCTTCCACGCGGTCGACCATGGCGAGCGCGGTGCCGACGATGGGGACGCGCGCCGTGTCCTTGGCCGAGCGCTGGAAGACGGCGTACGGCACCGGCGACGACAACTGGACGGACTGTTCCGCCGCGACGCATCGCAGGGCGGCTCCGAGGGCCAGACCAAGGACGATGAGCCATCGGAAGGAGGGCGCGGAAGCGGGTCGGGGCGTCGTCACGGGACGCATTGTGCGGGAAGAGGCACGACCATGGGAAGGCGCGGTCGGTCCGGCCGCGCGAAAACTCCTCCGCAGGGCCGTTCATCTGAAACCGCGTTTCCGCAGGGCATCGAGGCTTTGGCGGACGTCCAGTCCGCGCTTGGCGTCGCTCATCCAGTTGACCGAGCGGGTCCTCCAGCTGTCGGCCTCGCGGGCCGTGGGCACGTACCGTTTGCCGTGCGGCACGTTCTGTCCGAGCAGCAGCGCGAGGTAGCCGTCCATGCCGAACGAGTTGGCGGAGTGGAGATGATGGCCCGCCGCGAGCTTGCTCGGGCCGTTCTCGCGGTAGAAATCCACGATGGGCCTCGCGCCGTGCAGCTGGGTGTCGTTGCGGCACGCGACCCAGAACGGCGTGTCGAGCCGGGTGTTGAACGCGTAGTGCACGGCAAGGAAATCGCGGATGTCATCCCATGCCTGGCCGTTGAAGACGTTGTAGAACGCGACCAGCGACGGCGTGGGCTCGCAAAGGCTGTCGATGAGCGAATCGGCGAGCGAGCTGGCTTCCAGGCAGATGACCTGGAGCGACGTGGCCTCGAGCGGTTCGACGAAGCCGACCGCGTTGCCGATGCCGACCACGTTCCCGACCCAGCTCCGGGCGAATCGGCCGGACCGGAACTTCACGATGCGCGGCTCGGTCGCGATCAAGGGGTTCTTGCGGCGGAACTCCTCCAGGGCGGCCTCGTCGGAGATGAAGCTGGAGGAGTAGACGTAGCCGCGGTTGATGAAGGTCTCGTGCTCGATCTGCCAGCACCATCCGGCATCCATGGTCTCCGCCGTGGTGTAGGGCAGGATGGGTTCGTCGGTGCGGGGCCATCCGGCGATCACCGCGCGGTCGCAGAAGAGCGTGTCCTTGTAGCTGATGTGCGGCTCCCCGAGGACGCCCCCGAGCAGCTCGCTCCGGAAACCCGAGGCGTCGACATACAGGTCCGCCGTCAGCCGTTTTCCGTCGTCGGTCACGAGCGCCTCGATGCCTTTCTCGCCCCGTTCCGCGGTGACGGTCGCATCGATGAACCCGACACCGAGGGCGCGCGCGGTGTGCACGAGCCAGTCCACCAGCTTCTTGTTCTCGATGTGATAGCCGTGATGGTTGTGGACCTGGGGAAGTCCGTCCGGCTGCTTGGGGAACGCTTTGCCCAAGCTCATGTAAGCCGAGAGCGGGCCGGGGATCGGCGTCGATTCGTCGGCTCCCATCGAGTAGAACCCGTTGTCCCGGGAGAGGTCCGGATAGCGGTGCTGGAACTCGTATCCGAAGGAGTAGAAGAACTCCTTCCGAGGTCCCCACAGGAAGCGGATGCCGAGCTTCCAGGTCGGCTCGGCCATCTCGTAGAAGGACTTGGGCTGGAGCTTGAGGTACTCGAAGAAGAGCTTCGGGAACGAGACGGTCGTGCCTTCGCCGACCGCGATGATGCCGATCTCCGGGCTCCGCACGATCTTCACATCCAAGGCGGGCAGCCTCCGCTTCAACGTCACGGCGGCCATCAGCCCCGCGCTTCCTCCACCCAATACCAGGATCGTCCGGATCATCCGGAAAAGGCTCAACCCTAGGAACATGTGGGTGCAAACATTTTCAGGTGAACTCATGGCCTGAGGGGGCGGGATGCACCCGGGCAAGGGCGGATGCGGTGGGCGGACGCGTGATCTCGTGCTGTGCGGGATCCAGCTGTGGGCGTCCGGACCGGACGGGGCCGGACGTTTCCCGTGGCCGGTATCGTCAACTCCGGTCGGCCGAACGCGCGCGGATTGATTTTTCCCGGCGGTCGTTGCTTCTATCGATGCCATGAACATCCACCATCTCGAGCTCTTCTACTACGTCGCGCGATATGGCGGGATCATGGAGGCGGTGCGGAACATGCCCTACGGCATCCAGCAGCCGGCCGTCAGCGGACAGATCCTGCTGCTGGAGGCGGACCTCGGCCTGAAGTTGTTCAACCGGCGACCGTTCGAGCTGACGCCCGCCGGTAAGGAGCTCTACGAGTTCACCCGGCCGTTCTTCGGCAACGTCGAGGCCGTCGGCGAACGCCTCCGCGGCGGCACGACGCAGACGGTGCGGCTCGCGGCGCCGGTCTTCGCGTTGCGGGAACATCTGCCGGAAGCGTTGCAAGAAGTGCGCGGCAAGTTCCCCGACCTGAAGCTCACCTTGCGCGACGCGCACCAACCGCTCATCGAGAACCTGATCGAGCGGCAGGAGATCGATTTCGCCATCACCGTCGTGGAAGGGAACCCGCCGTCCGGCCTGCACAGCGAACCGCTGCTCGAGATGCCGCTCGCGCTGCTGCTACCGAAGTCGGAGAAAGCGAGGTCCGGCGCCGAGCTGCTCGAGGCGCTGGCCTCCGGATCCGGGCTCGAACCGCTCATCACCTTGCCGCCGGACGAGGTCATCCCGCGGCGCTTCCGCGACCTGCTCGCCAAGCGCGGCCTCGAATGGACGCCGAGCATCGAGGTCACCGCGCTGGAGCTGGTCGACATCTACGTGGCCAACGGGTTCGGCATCGGGCTCACCGTGGCGGTGCCGGGCCGCAAGTGCCCGGCCGGCCTCCGGTTGGTGCCGCTGACCGAAGTGCCGCCGGTCGTCATCGGCGCCCTCTGGCGCGGCCAGCTCACCCCGGCGACCGAGGCGTTGCTCGTCGCGTTGCGGGCCCGGGCGAAGGTCATCATCGGCGGCGCGTGAGCGGTCGGGGCCCCGCCGCGGAGGGCGGACAGACCGGTGGCGCCCGGGGGCGCGCCGTCTGCGGGAGAACGTTTCTTGGCTCCGCGCCGGGCGCGCTGGCATAAACCTCGCATGACACGCCTGCTCCCGGTCCTGCTCGCACTCGTCGGCTTGCCCTTGCTCGCGAAACCGGGGCCGCTCCCGGACCTGCCCGGCGCCAAGGTCGACGGCTCGGTGCTGCTACCCAACCAGTGGTCGCTCCGGCCGGTCGGCAAGCAGGTCGTGCTCGGCGATTTCCCGGTGAACCTCGCGGTGCATCCGTCGGGCAGGTTCGTGGTGGCGCTCCACGCGGGCTACGGCCGGCACGAACTGGTCTCCGTCGCGTTGCCGGAGGGCAAGGTCGTCGCCCGGGTCGCGCTGGGCGACGCCTTCTACGGGTTGGCCTTCTCGCCGGACGGCACGCGCATCTACGCCAGCGGTGCAGGGGACGAGACGGTGGTCGAGCACGGGTTCAAGGCCGGCCATTTCAGCGAGCCGCAGCGGATCCCGCTCCGGGACGTCAAGGAACGCGGGGTCCCGGCCGGGCTCGCGGTCAGCGCGGACGGCCGGCGGATCTTCGCGGCGAACGTCTACGGGCAGGACATCGTGGTCGCCGACCTGGAGCAGCGCAAGGCATCGGCGCTCTTCCCGCTCGCGCCCGGCGCGGCCGTCGTGGACCTCAGCCGCACGCAGGTCTCCTCGGATCCGGACCTCGCCGCGGCCGAGAAACGCTCCGCGGCGCAGCGCGACACCATCCCGGCCGACGCGCCGTTCCCCTACGCCTGCGTGCTCGACGAGGCGCACGGCCGGCTCTACGTGAGCTTGTGGGCGAGGTCCGAGGTCGCGGTGCTCGATGTCGCGACCGGCGCGGTGCAGGCGCGTTGGAAGACCGAGGAGCATCCGTGCGAGATGCTGCTCACGCGGTCCGGCCAACGGCTCTACGTCGCCGACGCGGCGCGCAATTCGGTCAGCGTGATCGACACCGGGACCGGCCGCGTGCTGGAGACCTTGTCGTCCGCGATGTCGCCCGACGCGATGCCGGGCTCGACGCCGAACTCGCTCGCCTTGTCGCCGGACGAGGACCTCCTGTTCGTCGCCAACGCGGGGAACAACAACGTCGCCGTCTTCGAGGTCGCGGCTCCGGGCAAGAGCCGTTCGCTCGGGTTCATCCCGGTCGGGTGGTATCCCACTTCGGTGCGCGTCACGCCCGACGGCAGGAACCTGCTGGTCGCGAACGGCAAGGGCCTGATCTCTCGCGCGAACCGCAACGGCCCGCAGCCCGGACGCGAGCCGGCGTCCGATATCCGCGAATACATCGGCGGCCTGTTCCAAGGCACGCTGAGCATCATCCCGTTGCCCAAGAAGGGGGAGCCGCTCGAAGAGAAGCTGCGCGACACCACGGCGCGCGCCTTCAAGTGCAGCCCGCCGCCGTCCGTCGCCCCGCCGGCGAAGCGCGGCCGCGAGAACCCGATCCCGTCGCGCGTCGGCGGCAAGAGCCCGATCCGCTACGTCATCTACGTGATCAAGGAGAACCGCACCTACGACCAGGTGCTCGGCGACATGCCCGAGGGCAACGGCGATCCGTCGCTCTGCCTGTTCGACGAGAGCGTCACGCCCAACCATCACGCCTTGGCGCGGGAGTTCGTGCTGCTCGACAACTTCTACGTCGACGGCGAGGTGAGCGCCGACGGCCATGAATGGACGATGGGCGCCTACGCCACGGATTTCGTGGAGAAGACCTGGCCGCTCAACTACGGCCACAACGGCAAGGGCAAGTACCCGTATCCCAGCGAAGGCTCCTTCGCGGTCGCGGCGCCGGTGAGCGGTTACCTATGGGACCGTGCCAAACAAGCCGGCGTGAGCTACCGGAGCTACGGGGAGTTCTGCGCGGTCGGCGCGACTCCCGATGCGCCGGCGGTCACCCGGGTCGCCTCGCTGGCGGGGCACTTCGATCCGGGCTACCGGCCTTGGGACATGGATTATCCCGACGTGAAGCGCGCCGAGCGGTTCGCCGACGAGCTGAAGCGTTTCGAGCGCGAGGGCGACATGCCGCGGCTGCAGATCCTGCGGCTGCCGAACGACCACACCTACGGCACGTCCGCCGGCAAGGCGACGCCGCGCGCCATGGTCGCCGACAACGACCTCGCGCTCGGCAAGCTCGTCGAGGCGGTCAGCCGTTCCAAGTTCTGGGCGCAGACGGCGGTGTTCGTCCTCGAAGACGACGCGCAGAACGGCCCCGACCACGTCGATGCCCACCGCTCGATCGCCTTCGTCGCCAGCCCGTACGCCAAGCGGCACCACCGCGATTCCACGATGTACTCGACCTGCTCGATGTTGCGGACGATGGAGCTCATCCTCGGGCTGAAGCCGATGTCGCAGTTCGATGCCGCCGCCGCGCCGATGTACGGCGTGTTCCAATCGAAGGCGGACCTGCGTCCCTTCCGTGCGTTGCCGGTCGCGGTGGACCGGAACGAGAAGAACCTGGCCTCGGCCTGGGGCAGCAAGGAATCCGCCGGCATGGATTTCACCAAGGAAGACGCCGCGGACGACCTGCTGCTCAACCGGGTGATCTGGCACGCCGTGAAGGGACCGGACCTCCCGATGCCCAGCCCGGTCCGCGCCGCCTTCGTGCTCGGCGGGGATGATGATGACTGAGAGGACGCGGCCGGACTGACGCCGGGGAACAGGTACAATCTAGGCCTCGCGCTGCATGCCCGAGGGAAGCACGTGCGGGCGGAGCCGGAACTCCGGTCGTTGCTGTCCTTGCCTGAGCGCGCGGCGCGGGGCGAAAGCGGCAGGCGACTGCCGCAGTCCAAGACCTCGCGCAGGCAGGCGGGCGGCCGGGGTCGCGCCAGCGTCTTGGAGTGCGGTGGTCCTCCACCGCTTTGGTCGGGACCGTCCGGCAGATCCAACCGGCGGGCGGGGTGGTTCGGCTTTCACCGCAGGCATCGCCAGCAGTCCTCAAGCGGTCGAGATCCGACCCGACCACCAAGGTCACATGGATCGAGCCGATCCGTGCCTCACGTCGCGCTGCGGCGTTTGGCGACGTTCTCGATGTGGCGGAGGGCGAGGGCGGTCCAGCCGGTCTGGTGGTTCGCTCCGAGACCGCGGCCGGTGTCGGCGTGGAAGTACTCGTGGAAGAGCACCAGTTCCCGCCAGTGCGGGTCGGTGGCGAAGCGCGTCTCGTCGCCGTGGCAGGGACGGCGGCCGTTCTTGTCCGGCAGGAAGAGCGACGACAGGCGCACCTCCAGGTCGGCGGCGATTTCGCGGAGGTTCCGCTGGACGCCCGAGCCCACGGGGTACTCGACGGTGAACTCCGGGCCGTAGAAGTGGTGGTAGCGCTCGAGCGCCTCGACGACCAGGTAGTTCACCGGGAACCAGATCGGTCCGCGCCAGTTCGAGTTGCCGCCGAAGAGCCCGGTGGTGCTCTCGCCCGGCGAGTAGTCGACGCGGTGCTCCTCGTCGCCGCAGCGGACGATGAACGGGTCCTTGGCGTGCGCCTTGGACACGGAGCGCAGGCCGTAGGGCGAAAGGAACTCCTGTTCGTCGCCGAGATACCGGAGCACGCGGCGCAGGCGGTCGCGCGTCGGGATGGCGAGGAGCAGGCGCTCGCGGCTGCCGCTGCGGCCCAGGGCCACGCCGCGGTTGAGGTCGTGGCGGTGCTTCACGAACCAGGCGAGGCGCTTCTTGAAGCCGGGCAGGTGGTCCACCTCGGATTCCTCCAGCACCTCCACCGCGATGAGCGGCAGCAATCCGACCATGCTGCGCGAGCGGAGCGGCACCGGGTCGCCGTCGCCGGTGTCGAGCTGGTCGTAGTAGAAGCCGTCGGCCTCGTTCCACAGGCCGGTGCCGCCGAGGTTGTTCATCGCGTCGGCGATCTGGACGAAGTGCTCGAGGAACTTGCTCGCCATGTCCTCGTAGGCGGAATGGATCTTGCCGGTCGCGTGGTCGCGGGCCAGTTCGAGGGCCATCGCCAGCATCGTCGCCGCGTAGAAGGCCATCCACGCCGTGCCGTCCGCCTGCTGGAGCGAGCCGCCGGTGGGCAGCGGTTTCGAGCGGTCGAAGACGCCGATGTTGTCGAGGCCGAGGAAGCCGCCGGAGAAGAGGTTCTTGCCCGAGGCGTCCTTGCGGTTGACCCACCAGGTGAAGTTGATCAGCAGCTTCTGGAAGATGCTCTCGAGGAAGTCGCGGTCGCGTCCGCCCTGCGGTCCGGTGAGCTTGTAGATGCGCCACGCGGCCCAGGCGTGGACGGGCGGGTTCACGTCGCCGAAGGCGAACTCGTAGGCCGGCAGCTGGCCGTTCGGGTGCATGTACCACTCGCGCAGGAAGAGCCCGAGCTGCTGCTTGGCGAACGCGCCGTCGATGCGCGCGAAGGGGACCATGTGGAACGCGAGGTCCCACGCCGCGAACCACGGGTACTCCCACTTGTCGGGCATCGAGATGACGTCGCGCGCGTAGAGGTGCCGCCACTCGGCGTTGCGGCCTTCCTTGCGCGACGCCGGCGGCTTGGGCATCGCCGGATCGCCGTCGAGCCAATCGGCGACGACGTAGTGGAAGAACTGCTTCGACCAGAGCAGCCCGGCGTAGCCTTGGCGGACGACGTTGCGCTCCGCGGGGCTCAGCTGCGGCGGCAGCTTGGCGCGATAGAAGGCGTCGGCCTCGGCGATGCGCACGGCGAACGCCGCGTCGAAGGCCGCGGCGTCCTGGATGAGCGCGCTCGCGGTCTCCTTCGGCGTCGTCGGTTTGCGCCGCGGGCTGGGCGGCGCGAGCACCTCGTCGCAACGGACGCGCGCGGCTTCCGCGAAGGACACGAGCCGCAGCCGCACGACCTGGGTCTCGCCCGGCGCGAGCAGGAGCGGATAGATGGCCGCGGCCTTCGTGCCGGTTCCGGCGGGATTCACCGCATCGGCATCACGTTCCACCACGTGCGCGTGGAACGCGTCCTTCACGAACGGCGAGGCGTTCGGCGACGCGAAGAGCCTGGCGTTGTTGGTGTCGTTCTCGGTGAAGACGATCCGCGGCGCGCTGCCGTCCGGGCCGATGCCCGCCTCTAGGACGAAGTCGCCGAGCGTCTCGTGGCTGGCGCGGACGCGGGCGTCGGGAGCGAGGCGGAGCAGGGGACGTTGGACGGTGCCTTCGCGCGGGCAGCCCCAGGTCCAGGTGTTGCGGAACCAGAGCGTCGGCAGCAGGTGGAGCGGGGCGGGGTCCGGACCGCGGTTGACCACGGTGATGCGGATGAGGACGTCGTCCGGCGCCAGCTTGGCGTACTCGGCGGTGACGTCGAAGTAGCGGCCGCCGGCGAAGGCGCCGGTGTCGGCGAGCTCGTACTCGCGGTCGGCCCGGCCGCGGCGCCGGTTCTCCTCGACGAGGTCCCCGTACGGGAACGCGGCCTGCGGATATTTGTAGAGCGCCTTGGCGTAGGAATGGGTCGGCGTCGAATCGAGATAGAACCACTCCTCCTTCACGTCCTCGGCGTGGTTGCCCTCGTTCCCGGTGAGGCCGTAGAGGCGCTCCTTCAGGATCGGGTCGCGGCCGTTCCAGAGCGCGAGCGCGAAGCACAGGCGCGCCTCTCGGTCGCAGAAGCCGAGCAGGCCGTCCTCGCCCCAGCGATAGGCGCGGCTGCGGGCATGGTCGTGGGGGAAGTAATCCCAGCAGGTGCCCCATTCGCTGTAGTCCTCGCGGACGGTGGCCCACTGGCGCTCGGCGAGGTAGGGACCCCAGCGCTTCCAGTTGGCGGTGCGGGTGGAGTCCTCGGTCAACCGGCGGCCTTCGTCGGTCCCGGCCGCCTTGCGGAGGACCATCGTGTTCCCGGCCAGGTCGTTCGGATCAGACATGCCCCGATTAGACGTCCGTGGCGCGGCGGCGGGAAGGACGGATCCAAGGGTGACGATCGAGGAAGCGTGCCGAAGATTTCTGGAAGGTCACCGCCGGTCCGGACGTTCTGGTAGGTGGAGGGGCCCGCTTTCGTGATGTCGCGATGATCGCGCTTGCCTGCCGTGTAAAAGCGCGCGGGAGTTGAGAAGGATTTGAATCGAGTTGAGAAGAACGGGGGCAGGATGGAGCGGGATCAACGGCTCTTCAATGGGGCGTTACGAGGGGATTGAAGGCGGCGGGACGGAGAGCAGCGGGGCGCTCGGAGCGGGCTTCAGGTAGGCGTGATGATCAGCTCACCGAAGGTGGCGTTGGTGCCGCCGGACACGGACTTGCGCTTGCCGTTCTTGGTGGCCACGGGGTGGATGGTGCAGCCGGAAAACAAGGAGCGGTTAGCGGGGCTGTCGTTGACGGTCAGGAGCCAGCGGCCTTTCAGGCGGCGCAGGGCGGCGGCGAGCTCGCCCATCTGAGGCTGGCCGAAGCCTTCGTAGGCGCCGGTTGATTCGCCGACGTAGGGCGGGTCGAGGAAGAAGAAGGAGGCCTCGGAGTCGTAGTTCCGCAGGAGGCGCTGCCAAGGCAGATTCTCGACCACCACGCGGTTGGTCCGGGCGTGGAATTCTCGGACGCGCCGGGCCATCGATTCACGGTCGATTCCGGCGCCTGCCCTCTTGGCCACCGCGAAGGATGTCTGGCCGCCTCCAAACGAGCTGCGGCAGCGGAGGAGGAAGGTGGCGGCGCGCTCGATCTCGGTGGCGCCGGGATGGGCCATCCGGTCGAAGAAATCCGCACGGCTCAGGAGGGCCCAGCCAAGGGCTTCAATGAGGGCTTCCGGGTGGCGCTGCGCGTTGCGCATGAGGGCCACCAATTCGCCGTTGATGTCGTTGAGGATTTCGACGCGGTGGCGGGGCTTGGCGAGGAGCAGCGCGGCACCTCCGCAGAAGACCTCGGCGTAGAGGTTGGCGTCGTCCGGAATCAGGGGCAGCAGACGGTCAAGCAGACGGGCCTTTCCGCCAGGCCATATCACCAGCGGGCGGACGCGTTCCCGGGACGACTTGGGGGGTAAAACGGGGGCGGTGGGCATGGTGCGGGAAGTAGTGATCAGTGGTCAGTTTTCAGCGATCAGTTGGGGCGGGGGCCAAGGAAAAAGGCAAAAGGATGGGCGGCGCGGAGGTCAGGCGAGGCTGATGTAGAACTGGGAGAAGAGTCGGGTCTTCCAGGCTTCGTGCTCGTCAGGGCGGAAGAGATTCGCGGAGGCGCTGAAGTCGACGGCTTTGGCGGTGTCGGGGTCGGCGGCGGTGACGGTCCAAGGGACGGCGCTGTTGGGGTTCGGAGGGGTGGAAAAATAGCCGTCCAATGCCGCTTCCTCGGCGGGGTACGGAAAACAGATGAGGCGGCTTTGGTTAATGTCGTCGGGCATCAGGGTCCAGAGGCAGCCGAGGGTCTGCTCTTCGTGGAATTCACGGGACCGCAGCGCCAGCGGTTGGGCGTAGGCCCACCACAACTCGAGGGTATCACCGACCGACCCCGGATAGATGTCGCCGCTCTCAAGGGCCGGAGCGACCACGCTGTTTGCATAGTCGATCTGCCGACGATCAAGGCGCCACGCATCGTAGACGCTGAACCATCCCGAGGTCTCGGCGTCGGCAATCCAGCCGATGTCTTCCACCTCCAGCGCCGGCATGAATCGGACCCACGCGGACGGGTTGCTTTCC
>CANGMH010000081.1 GCA_947454005.1 Verrucomicrobiota bacterium | reverse complement strand
GGGGGCTCAACCCGCTTTGCTTCCTGCTTTCGCCGGTCGCGCTGTTCTTCGTGTGCTTCTATTCGCTCACCAAGCGGTTCACCGATTTCACGCATGTCTGGTTGGGCATCGCGCTCGCCATCGCGCCGATCGGTGCCTGGCTCGCGGTGAAGGGACGCGTGGAGTTCCTGCCCGCGGTCGAAGGGGCGACGGGGCTGGTCTCGCTGCGCCACGGCGCGGTGGTGCCGCTGGTCCTGGCAGCGTCCGTCGTGCTGTGGCTGGTCGGGTTCGACATCATCTACGCGACGCAGGACTTCGAGTTCGACCGGGCGAACGGCCTACGTTCCCTCGTAGTGCGCTGGGGACCCAAGAACGCGCTGGGCGTCGCCTTCATCGCGCACATCTTCATGTGGGCGCTGCTCGTGGCGTTCGGGCTGCTCAACGGCTTCCGCCTCGCCTATTGGGTCGGGCTGGTGCTGATCGGCGGCTTGCTCGTGTCGGAGCATCTCTTGGCGCGGAGGCGGGACATCCGCTTGGTGAACCTCGCGTTCTTCAAGCTCAACGCCGTCATCAGCATGGTCTTCGTGTCCGTGACGGTCTGCGAGGTGGCGTTCCCATGGTTCCGGCTGCGCTGGTATTGAACGGCCTGCGCTCCCAAGGGGGGCGGCATTGGGATCGGCTCAGATCCCGAGCGACTTCACGAGGCGCATCAGCGCCCAACCGAGGCCGGCGGTCAGCGGCAAGGTGAGGAACCAGGCCCAGATGATCCGCTCGACGACGCCGAGCTTGAGCGCGCTGAACCGCTTCGCGCAGCCGACGCCCATGATGCTCGTGGTGATCGCGTGCGTCGTGGAGACCGGCATGCCGAAGGACTGCGCGACCATCAGCACCGTCGCCGCCGTCGTCTCCGCGGCGAAGCCGTGGATCGGCTGCAGCCTCACCATCTTGTGGCCCATCGTGCGGATGATCTTCCATCCGCCTGCTGCCGTGCCCGCGGCCATCGTCAGCGCGCAGGCGACCTTGATCCATGTGGCGATGAACTCCTTGCCGTCGGCGTTCTTGACCATCGGATGCCCGAGGAACGAGAGCCAATCCGGGAGGTCGTGCAGCGTGCCGGCCTTGGCGGCGGCGACCAGGGTGAGGGCGATGATGCCCATCGTCTTCTGAGCGTCGTTTGAGCCGTGGCTGAAGCCCATGTAGGCGGCGCTGGCCAGCTGGAGCTTGCCGAACCACAGGCCGACGGTGCGCGGACGCCAGTTCCGGACGAGGACGTAGAGTCCTGCCATCAGGAGGAAACCGATGACGAAACCGGCGACCGGCGAGGTGAACATCGGGATGACCACCTTGATGAGCAGGCCTTTGCCCTCCCACCAATGGTTTTTGCCGGGCTCGGACCAGATCAACGACCGCCAGTCGCCGTCGGCCGTCGCCAGCGTCGCGCCGACCAGGCCGCCGACCAGGGCGTGGGTGGAGCTGCTCGGGATCCCGAACCACCACGTGACCAGGTTCCACACGATGCCCGCGAGCAGGGCGCAGATGATGGTCTGGGTGGTGACGAACTCCGTGTGGACCAGCCCGGAGGTGACGCTCTTGGCCACCGCGTTGCCCCAGAGCGCGCCGCCGAGGTTGGTGACCGCCGCGAGCAGGATGGCCAGGCGCGGGGTGAGGACCTTGGTCGAGACGACGGTGGCGATGGAGTTGGCCGTGTCGTGGAAGCCGTTGATGTACTCGAACACCAGCGCCACGAGGATGACCACGAACAGCAGCGTCATGGCCGGGGCTTCAGGAGTTCTTGAGGACGATGTGGAAGATGATGTTGCCGGCATCGCGGCAGCGGTCGATGACCTTCTCGAGCAGCTCGTAGAGATCCTTGAGCGCGATCACCCGGATCGGGTCGCTCTCGCCGTTGTAGAGCCCGCGGAGGAGCTCCATCATCAATTTGTCGGCCTCGCCCTCGAGGTATTGCAGCTTGTCGTTCTGCTCTTTCACCACGTCGAGTTTGGACCGGCGCAGATGCTTCACGAGCTCTTCGACCGTGCCGATGGCGCTCTCGAGCAGCTGGACCTGGCGGCTGAAATCGGCCGAGCCGACCTGGGCGCGGCTGAGCAGCAGGCGCTCGCCGAACTTCTCGAGCGTCTTGGGGATCTTGTAGAGCGCGGTGCTGAGGGCCTCGATGTCCTCGCGTTCGAGCGGCGTGACGAACGTCTGCGTCAGCCGGGTGCTGAGCTCCTCGGTGATCCGCTTGTCCTTCTTGCGCAGCAACGCGAACTCGTCCAGCGCCGCACCGCCGCCGCCCGGTGTCCCGAGCAGGCGGACGAGCAGACGGACGCTCTCCCGCGCCTCCTCGGCGGATTTCTCCAGCAGATCGAAGAACACGTCGTCGCGGCCGAGAAGCTTTTGCAGTGAGAACATGGCCGGATCGTCACAGAAACGTGACTTGTGTCACGGCGGAAACGGGTCCGGTCGGACAAAAGCGTCCACCGATGGCCGGTAAGTGTCATCCATGGCGAGGCAGAGGCAGGGGCGGCGTTTCGTGGCGACGGAAGACGCTTCGCAGGAGGCGGGCGTGCGCGGCCCCTCCGCGGCGCACGGCCGGGTTCTGGCGAAGTGCCCGTGTCCGATGGAACAACGCCATCCGCTGCCGCCATCCACGGAATAGACCGCATCCCGGTCCGGCTCGAGTACGAGGACCACGACGCGGCCGGGCAGTGGTTCCGCGCCTACGGCAACGAGTAACGGGAGTTCGACGCGCTCGGCCAATTGAAGCGGCGCTTCGCGAGCCTCAACGACCTGCCGATCCGCGAGGAGGACCGGAAGTTCCACCAGGAAAGGAACGCCTGACGACGTGTGGCCCCGGTGCCACCCACCGGACAGTTTGCCACCCGCGTCGAAGTACGGGAGCATCCGCTCCGAAAACGACGGCACCCATCTCATGAGCGGAAGCAAACGGATCCCGACCGACGGCGGACAGAACCTCGTCCAGAACCCCTTCGCGGCCCTGAGCATCGAAGGCCTGCCCGCGGCACCGGAGCCTCCCGTGGCCGCGTCGTCCGCGTCCGCTCCGGTCAAACCGCAGAAGAACCGCGGCCGGGTGGAGATCCGCCGCACCACGGCGCATCGCGGAGGCAAGACGGTCACCTTGGTCTCGGGCTTCGTCGGGATCGGGCTGCCGGAGAAGGAGAAGCTCGCGAAGGCCATGCAGAAGGCCTGCGGCACGGGCGGCACGGTGAAAGAAGGCGCCATCGAGATCCAGGGCGACCAGCGTCCCGAGGTCGCGCGGATCCTGACCGAGGCCGGCTTCCGGCCCGTCTTCGCCGGAGGATGAACGACGACCGCACACCACCGGCCTCCGCGAGCCGTCCGCCTCGGGCCGGAGCGATCCGCGACACCCTCGACGAGGAGCCGACGCTGACGTTGCGTCCGATCGGGTTCATCCGTTCGCCGAAGCGGGTGAAGTTCCAGGCCCGGCATCAACCGGAGGAGACCGAGGAAGACCGCAGCATCCTCGAGCTCCTGCCGGGCAGCGACCATGAGCAGTCGCTGCGCGATCTCGCGGGGTTTTCCCGCGTGTGGCTGCTGTGGTGGTTCCATCGCAACACGACCTGGCGCCCGCTCGTCCTTCCGCCCCGCGGCCCGGCGAAGAAGCGCGGCGTGTTCGCCACGCGTTCGCCGCACCGCCCGAACCCGCTCGGACTGACACCGGTCCAGCTGATCGCGGTCGAAGGCCGACGTCTCGTGCTCGGCCCGAGCGATCTGGTCGACGGCACGCCGGTCTTCGACATCAAGCCCTATATCCCGGTCTACGATTCCTTTCCCGACGCGAAGGCCGGATGGCACGACGAGGTCGATGCCGCGCTGGGCGCGCCGCCGTCCTATGCGGTCCGTCTCTCGGCCGTGGCGGAAGAGCAGGCGAAGTGGTTGCGCGAAGGCTGGGGGATCGATTTCTGCACGCGGATGGTCGAGCTGCTGGCCCGTGATCCGTCGCCCCACCGCTCGCGCCGGATCCGCCGTCGAGGCGGCGTGCGCTTCGAGATCGGCTGCGGTGCGTGGCGTGCGTTCTTCGCGGTCGACGGGCAGAGCGTCGAGGTGCTCGCGCTGGATGCCGCGTATCCGTCGCGCTTCCTGCAGGACCGCACCTTGGAAGACATCCCCGACCGGGAAGCGCAGATCGCCTTCCTGCAGCGTTGGCCGTGCCTTTCTGACGCGGGTGCCGAGGCGGAGCCCGGGTAGACGGACTGATCGCCGGCCGCGCCGCGATCGGTCGGGTCCAAGATGCGTCCGGTAGGGCCCGCAGGAGCTGCCATTCCTCTCGGCGGGCGCAGGCTCTTGCGGTAGCGTCGGCCCGGATGAAAGGCTCCGCTGAACGATGAAGAACCGTGACACCCGCAGTCCGGGCAGGCCGCTTCGCGGGTTCCGGGCCTGTATCGGTCTTGCGGTCGCGGCCGCACGGTGCTGGCTGGTGTCGGCGGTGTTCGTCGCGTCCTCCCTCCATGTGTCGGCGCAGAGCGCGGACCGCATCGCTTTCGATGCCGCGCGGCGCGACTTCGACAACGGTCTATGGGACCGCGTGGTCCAGGAATTCATCGGGTTCGAGTCCACGTTCCCCAGGTCGGCGTTGCGTCCGGAGGCGGGCGAACTGAAGGCGTTCGCCCAAGGCGAGGCGGCGGCGGCACGCGGGGAGCACGGGGTCGCGGCCGATTTCTTCGCGCAGTTCCGGCAAGCATTCCCGGCGACGGCCCGCGCCGGGTTGGCGGCGGTCCGCGAGGCCGCTGCCCGCGCGAAGCTGGGGGATCCGCGCGGGGCCGTCGATGTCCTGGCCACGCCCGACGGCGCGTTCGCGAAGCTGCTCGCGGCGGGGACGCAGCCGGCCGTGGTGTTCCGCGGGCTGATGCTCAAGGCCGAGGCCCATCTGGCGTTGTCCGACCGGGTCGCGGCGGAGGCATCCCTGACCGCTGCGGCCAAGATGGCGAAGTCGCCGGCCGAGGAATGGGAACGGCTCCGGTTGTTGGTCGCGGTGCTGGATGCCGCCGGCAAGCCCGCGGAGGCGGCCGAGACGGCGACCGCCCTGCTCGGTCTCGCCGGGCGCGAGGCGTCGCTCGCTTCGCGCCGGGCGGAATCGGCATCCTTGGCCGGCGGGCTCTGGCTGAAGCAGGGCGACGCCGACCGGGCCGCCGCGGCCTTCACGGTGAACGTCGCGGCCGGGACGCCGATGGAGCTCTATCGCGAGGCGACCTTCCGGTTGGTCGCGTGGAGGCTCGCACGCGGCGAGCTGGCCGCGGCGAGGGAGCGCCTGGAGGCCTTCGCCGCGGCGCATCCCGCGGACGCCGAGATCAACCGCGCCCGGCTGTTGTCGGGGCAGACGTTGTTCCGCCAGCATCTGGCCGCGCGGGGAGGGACGAACGCGGCGGAAGCGGCCGCGCTGCTGGCGCTGGCATCGGGCCAGTTCCAGGCGGCGTTGACCAACGCGCCGGCGGCCGGGCTCGTGGGACCGCTGTTGCTCGGGCGTGGCTGGGTGCTCTGGGAGGAGGGGCTGGGCGGCAACGTGGCCGCGCGGGTGCTCGCGGCGGAGACCGATTTCATCGGCGCCGTGGCGGTGCTGCCGCTCGGACCGGACCGGGCGGTCGCGCAGTTCAAGGCAGCGGATTGCAAGATGTGGCGGGGGGATGCGGCGGGTGCCCTGACGAACTATCTCGCGGTGTCGGACGGCTACGCGGACGTGCCAGAGGTCGTGGCGGAGCTGACCGGTCCCGCGGCGCAGCAGGCGGTGCTGGCGGCGACGCGGGTCGGCGACCGTGTCGCGGCGGAGCGTGCCTTGGCGAAGCTCATGGCGATGGATGCCGCCGGCCGGCCGGCGGCGCGCAGCACGCTGTTGCTCGGCCAATCGTTGGCCAAGACGGGCGACGTGGAACGGGCCCGGGCCCTGTTGTCCGGGTTCTTGGCGAAGTTCCCCGATTCGCCGCAAGGGACCGAGGTGCGGCTGGCGTTGATCGCGGCGGACCTCCGCGCGCGCGATTGGACGAACGCGATGTCGCAGCTCGACGCGTGGATCGCGGCGAACACGAACCATCCGGCCTTGCCGCGGGCGGAATCGGACCGCGCCTGGGCCACTGCGCAGGCCGGTTTCACGGGCGAGGCGGTCGCCCGGTTCGCCGCGCTGGCGGCGCACCATCCGACCAACGCGCTCGTGCCGCGCGCGCAGCTCTGGCTGGCGGGGCATTTCTTCAACCAAGGTGATTTCGCCCGGGCCGAGGCGGCTTGCCAGGTGTTGGCGACGAACAAGGTCTGGCGCGGCATGCCGGAAGGGCAGCGGGCGCGGTTCTGGGCGGCCGACGCCGCGCGCCGGCGGCAGAGCTTCGCCAGCGCACGGGACCAGCTGCTGGACCTGCTCAACGATCCGGCGACGCCGGAGGCGTTGATGCCCGCCGCCTATTTCGCGCTGGGCGAGCTGAGGTCGGAACAGCCGTCCGAGGATCCCGCCAGACCGCTCGACAACTTCCGGCTGGCATTGGAGGCCTTCGCGAAGACGGCGCAGTTCACCAATGCGCCGCAGGCCGTCCCGGCCCTGGGCAAGATGGCGGATTGCAACCTGCAGCTCGCGGCACAGGACACCAACCGGTTGGTCCGCGCCGCGGAACTGTACCAGCAGGTGCTGGACTCCAAGGGTGCCGACCTCGCGACCCGGTGCAAGGCGAGCGTCGGCATCGGTTTGGTGGCCGAGAAGATGGCGCAGCGCGGCGGGAGCGTGGAGGTGGCCGCGGGCATGGGGATGGCCTTGGACCGTTACCTGGACGTCGCCCATGGGAAGCTCCGGCGGCCGGGGGAGATCATGGATCCTTGGTGGGTCAAGGAAGCCGGGCGCGAAGCGGGACGCGTCCTCGAGGTGGCAGGACGCTGGAAGGAAGCGGCGGCGCTCTATGAATGGCTTGCCCAGGAACTGCCCTCGCAGCAGGCCGCCTGGCGCGTCCGCGCCGCGGCAGCGTTGTCTCGGGCCGGAGGTTGAACGGCGACCGGTGCGTCCCGACGCGCGGGAAGGTCAGCGTGCCCGTGCGAGGGCGCGGGCTTCGGTGACGAGCTTCTCCTCTTCGGGCAGGAGCTTGGCGTTCTCGGCCAGCTTGAGGAATTCCCGCGCCCGGACCGTGTCGCCCGCTTTGGCGAGAAGGATGCCGTTCAACGCGGCCATCGCCGGTTTCCGGAGCACGGAAGGCTCCAGTTGCGCCAGGACGTCGACCGCGTCCTGGGTCTTTCCCCGGCGATACAAGGAGAAGGCGTAAGTGGACATGTGGATCGGGTTCCGCGGCGACCGGACGTGGAGCTGGTCGGCGAGGGCGTGCAGGTCGGTGTCCGCCACTCCGAGGAGGAGGCCGAGGTAGATCACGTTGTTCTGTGCGGCCAAGTCATCGGGCTTGAGCTTGTAGAGGCGTTGCGCGACGCGGTACTGGCCCAAGGTGTCGTCCTTCGACAAATAGTACCGGTGAAGGGCCAACAACGCGTTCTCTTCGCCGTTGCCGCTGTCGACGATGGCCCAGCGGGTGGCTTCGGCGGCTTTCGGCAGCCGCCACCGGTCGGCCAACACGGCGAGCGCTTCCAGCCGTGTGGCATCGTCCTTGATCAAAGCGATGGCTTTCGCCCAGAGCCCCTCCACCTCGGCGTTCCGGATATCGGGCGACGCCAAGAATCCTGTGGCGAACGCATCGTAGGCGATCCGATAGCTGTTCAATTCACCCCAATCCGCGGACCGCACCCAGTTGCGCAAGCCGAGCCAATCCTGGAGTGCGATGAAGGTGTCCGCGATGGCGATCCCCACCCGCCGGTCGTGCCGGACCTCGACCGGCAAAGAGCGGGCCCACGCCATCGCCTGAGGGACGAACCCGGTCTCGTTCATCCAGACGATCATCCGGGCGAGGTCCGCGGGGTTCTGCGCGGCGCGCGCCTGGGCGATGCCCAGTTGGTTGGTGAATGAAGGCGAGCCTTCACCGCGGAGGGCCTGGAGGTAAACCAGCTGGTCCTCGAACGGGGCGTTGGTCCGCGCGGCGAGCTCACGACCGTCGCGGACCGCCGTCTTCCAATCCTTCTTCGCCAAGGCCTCCCGGGCGAGCAGGCCGAGCGCTTCATAGCGGACCTCCGGGTTTCCGGCCAAGCGTTCGAGCGTCTTGTGCGCATCCGTCTTGCCGGTGGCGGCCTCGGTGGAGATCCGGACCTTGGCGAGGTTCAGTTGCCGGGTCAGGTTCGTCGGATCGAGCCGGAGCGCCTCCGCGAAATGCGCCTCCGCCTGTCGGACGTCGCCGACCCCCAGCGCGACCGCTCCCGCGGTCTCGTGGTAGTACGCCGGCGGAGGAGGGTTCGTCGGATATCCGCTGAGGGCCTTCATCGCCGTGAGGTAGTCGTTGAACCGGATCGCAGCCTGGGCCCACATCACGTTGTTGGTGGTGTTCCATGGCTCGAGGGCGACCAACCGTTCCCGCCAGCGCACGACGTCGCGCGCACCGGTCGTGCCGGCGATATCCGCGATCAGAGCGGTGGCCCTGAGGTTGATCGGGTCGACCTGGAGGATGGTCTGGGCCGCTGCCGCCGCGGGTCCAAGACGTCCCTTCCTGGCCAAGCGCTCGGCGTTGGCGATCTGGCTTTCCCGGGTCCAACGCCAATACAACGTCCGCCCCTTCCATTTCCAAGCGACCGCGATCCCCACGAGGACGAGGACGGTGACCACCACGATCCGCAGGGTCGGATTGCCGCCGCCTGAGGCATTGGCGGTCTTCCGGATGACACGGACTCGGCTCGGTGTGGTTTCCACGAGGGAAGTGTTGCAGGGATCCGCCCCGGCGTTCAAGGGGCGTGCGACCGAAGGCCGGCGCCGACATTGCCGCTTGGATCTCCTCGGTGCGTCGGGTAAGGCCGCCCGGTGAATCGCGCCGTCCTCCGATCGGTCTCTCTGCCCGGCCTCGCATTCGGTCTGTTGTGGCTCGTCTTGTTCTCGCAGGTCAGCGGCGAATGGTCGGTCGTGCCCCAATACAGCTACGGGTGGATGGTCCCCGTCCTCGGCGCCTGGGTGTTCTGGAACCGTTGGCAGGGCCGTCCGGCACCGGTGCCCCGTCCCGGAGGCGCCTTGGCGGCGTGCCTCGCTGTCGGGCTGATCCTTGCTCTCGGCCCGACCCGCTTGGTGCAGGAGGGCAACCGCGATTGGCGCTTGGTGAGCTGGTTGCTCGCGGGGGAGGTGGCCGGGCTCTGTCTCCTCGCCGCATGGTGGGCGGGGGGCACCGCTTGGCTGACGCATCTAGCTTTCCCCATATTGTTCCCGCTCGTCGCCGTCCCTTGGCCGAGCCAGATCGAGACCCCGATGGTGCACGGGATGATGCGGTCCGTCGCCTCGGTGGCCGCCTCGGTCCTCAACGGCGCGGGGATCTTCGCGCTCGCCCAAGGAAACATCATCACATTGGGAACCGGACCAGTCGGCGTGGAGGAGGCGTGCAGCGGGATCCAGTCCTTCCAGGCTGCCGTGATGGTCTCGCTGTTCCTGGGGGAGGTGTTCGGGTTCCTCACCGTCGAACGCGTGCGGTTGTTCCTCTTCGCCGTCGCATGGGCGATCGTCTGCAACGTCGCAAGGACGCTCTTCCTCTGCCTCGTGGCCCATCGCGAGGGGCCGGAGGCGGTGGCCCGGTGGCACGACATGGCGGGCTACATGCTGATGGCGCTGTGCTACGGTGGTGTCTTCGGACTCGCGATCTGGTGGGATCATCGGGCGGGGAACGGATCCGTGCCGCCCTCCGCTCCGGTTCCGAGGGCCCGGCCGTTGGCGCCGGCGTGGATGGTCGGAGGTCTCGCGTGGCTGGCGGTGGCTGCCGTGGCGACCACTTGGTGGTACAGGCGGGGCGAGGCGGCCTTCGTGCCTCGCAAGCCATGGACGGTGCGTCTCGACGAGGGACCGGGGACCACCGCCCGGGAATTCTCGGAACGGGAGCGGACGCTCCTCCGCTACAACGACGCGTTCGGGCGCGGTTGGGACGATGCCGCGGGACGGCGCTGGACCATGAACTTCATCCGCTGGGACACGGGCAACGCCGGGGCCGACAACGCGAAGTACCATCGTCCCACGATCTGCCTCGTCGACATCGGCTACGTGCTCGACTCGACCGCGCCGGTACGCGATTTGACGGTCAACGGGGTCACCCTCCCGGTCCGACAATATCGTTTCATCCAAGGCACCCGCTCGCTCGATAGTTTCTATTGCCTCTGGGACGAGCTCGGACGCCCGGGATACACCGACCTCTCGGACAATTGGGACCCGGCCAACTGGTCGGCCCGGGCCCGTTTGATGAACGTGCTCGCCGGGCGTCGTGGTGGCGGCATCCAGCTGCTCAACGCCTCCGTCTTCGGCGCGGCATCGCCGGAGGAAGCGGCCGCGGAGTTCGAGCGCGTCCTCTCCCGCGTGGTCGTCCCGCGTTGAGGCGGCCCCTCAGAAGGTGATGCCCAGGGTGGACTGGACCTGGAGGTCGTTCCTGTCGACACCGAGCGGAGGCTTGGCGTCGTACTGCTCGATGACGTTGAGATTGAGCGTGACGCGCTTGAACAACGGATAGCTGACCCCAAGGTCGAACCGGACCCGGAACTCGCCGAAATCACCGATATCGGGCGTGTAGGCCAGCCGTTGGGTCACCGACAACTTGTCCGAGACCTTCCAGGTCATGTTCTCGCCGAGGCGGAGCGAGACGAACGAGCGCTGGGGGGCGTTGAGATACGTCTGGTGCTCGTACTGCATGCCCATCTCGCCGTTGAGGATGAGCTTGGGCCGCTGGAGGATCTTGTATCCGAGACCTGCGCCCTCGTGGAACTCGAGGGACACGTGCCGGATCTCGTCGTAGCCGGTGCCGCCCTGGTTGTAGACGTAGAGTCGTCGGCTCCGGCCCAGATCGAGGTCGGTCTTCATCGACCCGTCCATCCGGTTCGCCGATTGGACGGCGTTCAGCGATCCGTAGGCGACGTGGAAGTCCGCCAGATTGCGGACCCGGTTCCAGGCATGGGAAGCGGACCCGTTCACATAAAAGGTCTTGCGGTCGGTCGTGCCGAAACCGACATCCATCCCGAGCTGCACGTTGCCGTGCCAGTTGGTGAGGAACGGCCGCGTCCACTCGGGGACGTAGCGGGCGAGGCCGCCGGGGAGATCACCCGTCGGGACCGGAGCAGGCGTCACGGGTGCGCCGGGTTTCCCTGCCGGCGCGGGCGGTGTCGTCTTCGCCGACGCGACGGGCGGAACAGCAGCCGAGTTCGGAGCAGCGACCGGCGCCGGCGCTTGCGGACGTTCGCGTCGCGAGATCTCGGACTTCGCGATGCGGAGCTTGCCCACGACGGGCGATCGCACCGTGACCTTGGAATCGTCCTCGGCCGTGAGCTCGCCGGAGATCCGGTCGCCGTTCTTGAGGGTGAGGACGACCGGTTCCGCGCGGAGCGGCAGGGATGCGAGCAAGGCGGCCGCGACGGCGGCGGCACATGCCTTCTCAGCGTTGTTTCTTCTTCGTCGGTGCATCGGTGGTCGCGGCGTCCTTGCCGACAGGGACCGCGGGCTTCGGCGCCACCGGTTGGAGCGCCCGTCGCGCCGCCGCCAGTTCTTCGTCCGTAGGTTCCGGGATGTCCGTGCGGTCCAGCCGGCGCGTTCCTCCGATGACTGCGATCTCGCCGTCACCATTCACGCGAAGTTCCGGGCGGCGGGCCCCGATCTTGTAGATCCGTCGCGCGACGACGTTCCCGTCGGGGTCGAACGAGTTGTAGTAGTACTCGCTGGCCGCGAACTGGTGCAGCACGTGAAGCCGGCTCTGGCGGTCGATGACCCACTGCGGCGGCGTGAAGTTCACGATGCCGCCGAGAGAGGTCACCTTGAACGACTTCGATTCCGTGGCGTCGGTCACGCGCACATAGAGCCTCACGTGCTTCAGGAAATTCGCCTGCTGGAGGATGTACTTCCGCTGCTCCGAGGTGCCGTCGGGCCGGGTGAACCCGAACGTGCGGTCCTGGCTGATCCGGACGCCGCTGATGACGTCGAAGGGCAGGGGAAGACCCACGAACACCGGACCGCCCTGCACCGGTGTGACCGCGGCGGTGACGCGGTAGCTGTCCGGGCGGTTCACCTCGAACATCGGGGTGATGTCGAACTTGATCGTGCCCGAGGTCGCCTGCTGGAGCGTGAACTCGCCGCTGTCCGCCACTTCCGCTAGTTTGCCGACCACCGTGCCGTCGGCGCGCTGCACGGTGAACGTGATCCAGTTCGTGTGCGCTCCCAACTTCAGCGGGCCCCCGGTGAAGTTGCTCACCTTCACCGAGACCTCGATCTGTTCCGCGGGAAGGAACTGCGCCTGCGCGACGGACAACGAGACGTCGACCTGGGCACGCGCGGCGGAGGTCAGCAGGGCGCAAAAGAGCAGCAGCAGGAAGCGGTGCATGGAACCCGAGTCTAGGGACGTGGTCCCGGAGCGCAAGGGACGCCGTCGCTGACGGTTCCGACCGGTCCACGGCCGCTTCCGGGCACCCCGCGTCGACGCGGGGCGCCCGTCCGGGACCGGGCGCGGGGATTTCCCCGCGCCTGACCGGTCACTTCTTCTTGCCGGCAGCGGATTTCGCGGCCGCTGCGGCCTGCTTCTTCGAGCCGGCCTTCGCGGCGGCGGCCTGCTTCTGGCCGGCCTGTTTGTTGACGGATTTCGGGGACTTGTCGCCCATGGTGTGGTGTTTTTTGCGGACGTTGACTGGCCGCCGGCATTCTCAGTTTCTCCCGCGGCGGTGGCAACGTGCGGGCAAACGGACCTCGATGTAAACCACCGGTGATGGACACTCCCGCCCGCGGTGTCCGTTCACTTGCCCGCCGGCACCTTCCTCGCGCGACCACGTGGACCTTCCAGCCCGGAGCCGTTCACCATCGAGACCGCGTACGCCGGCCGCCCGCCGGCCGGGGCGTTGGTGTCGACGAACCGCAGCGCCGGCGGCTTGGGTCGCGGGGTGTCGTGGTAGCTCAGCCCTTGGTATTGGGCGAACCCGTTCCGGTCGTCCGGTTTCTCGGGGATCCGCGCGATGACGGCTCGGTCGCGATAGATGACGAACTGCATGATGCCGCTCTCGGGATCGGCCTCGGCGGTCCACTCGAGGGCGACTCCGTCCGGTCCCCGCGTCACGGACGTGAGCACGGCGCCGTCGGCGGGCCGCGTCCGGTCGGTCGTCTTTCCGGTCCTCACATACTCGGCGAAGGCCTCCGCCGTCCGCCGGTCGGGCATCACCGAGACCTCGGGCGCGACCTTGGCTCCGGCGGCGATCGCTGCCGTCGACCCATCGCCGTGCCACGCACGCCGAGGATCGAAGGGTTTCAGGGAGTCGCCGGTCCGGGGAAGGCGGAGACGGAGGCAGGCGTCGAAGAACGGGATGGCGAACAGGCGCGAGTTGCGGCAGTCGTGGCCCGAGAACGGATCCGGGGCGAACACCGCGGGGGATCCCTTCTCCCGCAACAGCGCGAAGAACGCCGAGGTGGTCTCCCACGCGCCCCGGAACCGCGCATCGTCGCGTTCTCCCACGCCGGGGTTGAGCGCGACCGGCACACCGTAGGCGGCGTCCGGGAAATCCGGCCCGGGGATCTCGTGTTTCTGCCAGGCGACG
>CANGMH010000080.1 GCA_947454005.1 Verrucomicrobiota bacterium | reverse complement strand
GGGGACCGGGGTGGCGAGCGCGGCGGCGACCGGGGTGGTCGCGGCGGCGAGCGCGGCGGGGACCGCGGCGGCGCGAAGCGCGAAGGCAGCCCCGAGGACAAGGCCGCGGCCGCGTCCAAGGCGGAGCCCGGCAAGGTCTACCGTGCGAAGGTCGTCTCGATCAAGGATTTCGGCGCGTTCGTCGAGTTCTTGCCCGGTTGCGAAGGCCTCGTGCACGTCAGCGAGCTCGCCAACTTCCGCGTGAAGAAGGTCGAGGACATCGTCCAGCTCGGCGACGAGATCACCGTCAAGTGCCTCGGCGTCGACGAGAAGAACCGCGTCCGCCTCAGCCGCAAGGCGGCGATGGAGGAGCGCGAACAGCAGGAGAACGGCGGCGCCGCGGCGGCTCCCGCGGCTCCGGCTCCGGAGGCTCCTGCCTCCGAGGCCCCGGCGGCCCCGGCGGCGCAGGACTGATCGGTCCTGAAACGATTCCCACGAGACGGCGGGCCTTCATCGGCCCGCCGTTTTTTTTTGATCGGCGGCCGTTAGGCATCGACCTGCAGTTGGGTAGCCCTTCGTCCGGTCCGGCGGATCGCCAACCTCGAACCCCGGCCCGGTGTCCGTGCGGGCTCGGGCGTCCGCGTTCCGGTAAACGGCATCGATACCCGCTGGGCAGACCGGATCGTTGGCGGATTGGATCGCACCGCCCAGAACCTCGCGACCACCGTCATCCGCACCGAGGTCCGACGACGTGCCCGCGAACACGAAGCCGGCGCCGGACGGACGCCTTCCTCCGGACGCCGCGCGGGTCTTCACCGGGCTCCTCGGGATCGCTGGAGCGCAGGGGGATGGACCGTCGGACCCCGATGCCGGGATCTTCGCTGGTCACGCCGCCGGACAAAGGCGAGCCCGGGTTATCCCCAAGTTGTTCAGGCTTTGCCTTGACCCGATTTCCTCCGCGCCGCCATCGTCCGCGCTGTGCTTTTGGGCACGCTCCATGTTTGCGCAACTCAAAGGTCTCTTCTCTAACGACATCGGGATCGACCTCGGCACGGCGAACTCGCTCGTCTACGTGCGGGACCAGGGCATCGTGCTCCGGGAGCCTTCCGTGGTCGCCATCCAGGCCGGCACGACCAACGTGCTGGCGGTGGGCGAAGAGGCCAAGCGCATGCTCGGGCGCACCCCGGGCAACATCGTGGCCATCCGTCCGATGAAGGACGGCGTGATCGCGGACTTCGAGATCACCGAGGCGATGCTCCGGCACTTCATCCAGAAGGTGCACCATCGGAAGCTGATCGCCCCGCGCGTCGTCGTGGCGGTGCCCAGCGGCATCACCGAGGTCGAGAAGCGCGCGGTGAAGGACTCGGCCACGCATGCCGGGGCCCGCGAGGTCTACCTCATCGAGCAGCCCATGGCATCGGCCATCGGCGTCGGCCTCCCGGTCCACGAACCGGCCGGCAACATGATCGTGGACATCGGCGGCGGCACCTGCGAGATCGCGGTCATATCGCTGGCCGGCATCGTGTTCAGCCGGAGCGTCCGGGTGGGCGGCGATGAATTCGACGACACGATCGTCGCGCACCTGAAACGTGCACATAATTTGATGATCGGCGAACGCACCGCCGAGGAGATCAAGATCCGTATCGGCTCCGCGGCCCCGCTCGAGCAGGAACTGACCATGGAGGTGAAAGGACGCGATCTCGCGGCCGGTCTCCCCAAGACGGTCATCGTCCGCTCGGAGGAGATCCGCGAGGCCCTCCAGGAACCGCTTTCCAGCATCCTTGAGTCCGTCCGCATCACCCTGGAACGCTGCCCGCCCGAGCTCTCGTCCGACCTGGTCGACCGAGGCATCATGATGGCGGGCGGTGGCGCCCTGCTCCGCAACATCGACCGGATGATCGCGAAGGAGACGGGACTTCCCGTCCACATCGCCGACGATCCGTTGACCGCGGTCTGCACGGGCACAGGGAGGGTGTTGCAGGAGCTCAGCTTCCTGAAGCGCGTCGCCTCGAGCTCGACGTCCTGATCTCTTCGTCCCCGCGTTCGCCCCGATCGGATCGGAGCGAACTTTGTCCAAACGCGCACATAATCTGGCGATCGGCATCGTGGCGGTGCTGGTCTTGGTCGTCTTGAACCTGCCCCCGGCGACGGCGGGCCGGGTCAAGCTGGCTTTCGCCGGCCTGTTCCTGCCCCTCTTCGGCATCGCCGGCAGCGGACAGTCCTTCGTCGACCGCGCCAGCTACGCGCTGCTCACCCGGTCCACGCTCATCTCGGAGGTGGAGCGCCTGCGGAAGGAGAACGCCGATCTCCGCCTCGCGGCGCTCCAGGCCCAGGGCGCGCTCGCCGAGAACGCCCGTCTCCGGGCCTCGCTCGGCTGGACGCCCAAGGCGCCGTGGAAGCGTCGCGCCGCCCGCGTCGTCGGACGCGAGCCCACGACGTTCTGGCGCAACATCACCATCGACGTCGGCGCGCGCGACGGCATGCAGGTCAACCAAGCGGTGCTCACCGGCGACGGTCTCGTCGGGCGCATCCGCGACGTCGGCACCACGCAGAGCCAGGTCGCGCTCATCGGCGACCCCGATTGCGGCGTGTCGGTCATCATCGCCGAGACGCGCGACAACGCGGTGATCCAGGAGGCCCGGTCGGCCGCGATCGGCGACGGCTATGTCACCCTGCGCACGCTCCAGAACAGCCCGGATATCCTCGCCGGCCATCAGGTGCTCACCAGCGGTCTCGGCGGCGTCTTCCCGCGCGACATCCCGGTCGGCCGCATCGTCGACACCCGAGCGGTCGACGGCGGCCTCTACACCGAGGCCCGCGTCAAACTCGCCGCGAATCTCAACCGCCTGGAAGAAGTCTGGGTCCTCACACCATGAACCGGACGACGATGGACATCGGATCGACGACGGAGGACGCCCGCCAGGCAGGCGCCGCCGTCGTGGCCGTCTCCCGGTCCGCCATCCGGTCCGGTGCCTATCCCGCATGAACTGGTTGCCGAACACCCTCTTGTTCTTCGCCGCCTGGCTGGCGGTGTTCGCGCAGACGCAGTTCGCGCCGGTCGCGGGCCTGCTCGGCGCGCCGCTGTGCATCGTGCCGGCGCTGGTCGTCTACGCCGCGTTGACCAGCAACATCGCCGTGACGACCGGCCTGGTGCTGTTCGCCGGGTTGGCGCTCGATTCGCTCTCCGCGAACCGGCTCGGCGCGAGCCTGCCCCCGCTCTTCGTCGTCGGGCTGTTGGTCCACGCCCGCCAGCATCTCATCCTGCGCGACCAGGTCTACGCGCAGGTCTGGCTCGGGATCGGCGCCGGCTGGGCCGTGCCGCTCGGCACGCAGACGCTGCTCTCGATGGTCCGTCCGGAGCCGATCAGCGGATGGCCGACGCTCTGGCACCTGGTCCTCGGCGCGGCGCTGAACGGCGCGATGTGCCCGCTCTGCTTCGTGCTGTTCGGCCGGCTGCGCGACGCGTTCGATTACAAGCCGGTCGTGGAATCCAGTTTCCGGCCGGACCGCCAGATCAAGCGAGGCAGGTCATGAAGGTGCCCGCCATGACATCGTTCCCGGACGGGGCGCCGGCCCGGCCATGTTTGAACGGCCCCGGTCTCCCGCTGTCCACCCGCGCGTCCCGCGCGCGTCCCCGCGGACACATCGCGTCGTCCGCCATCCGTTCCTGACGTGCTCGTCTTCGACCAGCTCAACAAAGGAGACCGCAACCTGCGCATCGTCGCATGGGCCATGCTGGCCGGATTGCTCGTGCTCGCGGCGCAGCTCTGGCGGCTCCAGGTCTTCTCGGCGGACCGTTACCGCGCGACGCAGCTGACCCAGAGCTTCAAGACGGTCCGCATGCCGGCGCTGCGCGGCAAGATCCTCGACCGCCACCGGCACGAGCTGGTCGGGAACGCGCCGCGGTTCCGGCTCGACCTCTACCTCGACGAGCTGCGGCCGCAGTTCAAGGCGGAGTACCAAAGGATCAAGCAGCAGGTCCTGGCCGCCAAGCGCGGCGCGGCGGGCGGCGAGACGGCGCCGGAGGAGAGCTTCTTCGCCCACCTCCTCTCGAAGTTCCGCAAGCACAAGAACGCCGCGCGGTTCACCAGCGACGAGGTCGCGTCGATGGAACGGCGCGCGCGCTTCCTCGTCGTCAGCAACACCGTCGCCGCCGTCGGCGCCCGCATGGGCCTGTCGCTGCCGCTGAACGAGGAGGCGCTCCAGAGGCATTATCTGCAGCGCCGGTTCCTCCCGCTCTCGGTGTTGCCCAGCTGCACGCCGGCGCAGGTCGCGTTCGTCACCGAGCAGGGCTGGAGCATCCCGGGCGTCGCGTTGGAACAGGTCGCCGTCCGCAATTATCCGAACGGCCCCCTCGGCGTGCATCTCCTCGGTCATCTGAGGCGCGACGACGGCGAGGACGACGACGAGGGTTCGTTCGATTACCGGCTGCCGGATTACGTCGGCGGCATCGGCCTCGAGAAATCGTTCGACCGCGAGCTCCGCGGCGTGCCCGGCGCGAAGAGCATCCTCGTCAACAGCGCCGGATATCGCGCGCCCCAGGCCGAGGAGGTCCTCACGCCCGCGCAGCCCGGGCAGAACCTCGTGACCACGCTGGACCGCGACCTCCAGAAGGAGGCGGAGAAGGCGCTGAACTCCGTGAAGGCCGGCGACGAGCGCGGGGCGGTCGTGGTCATGGACCCCCGCAACGGCGACGTGCTCGCGATGGCCTCGGCCCCGGCGTTCAACCCGGTCGAGTTCATCGACGGCGTCACCGCGGCCCGCTGGACCAACTTCTTCATGGCCGAGCCGTGGCGCCCGATGTTCAACCGCGCCACCTACGGCGAGTACGCTCCGGGCTCGATCTTCAAGATCATCAACGCGCTCGCCCTGCTCGAGAACGGGCTGGCCCCGGACGAGATCTACAGCGTCGCCGCCGACCCGAGACGTCCCGGCAAGGGCCGCTACCTGCTGGGCAACCGCTCGATCGAGGACACCGCGCCGCCCGGTGAATACGATTTCCGGCGCGCCTTCATCCGTTCGAGCAACAGCTACTTCATCGACCACGGGCTGAAGCTCGGTTGGGAGAAGCTGCTGGCCATGGGCCACCGGTTCGGTCTCGGCGAGACCTCGGGGATCCGCATCGGCGAGGAGCAGGACGGCGATTTCCCGACGATGGAGAAGGTCCGCAAGGAAGGCTGGGGCCCGGGCAAGCTCGCCAACATCTGCATCGGACAGGAGATCACCGTCACGCCGCTGCAGATGGCCGTCGCGCTGGGCACGGTCGCGAACGGTGGCAAGGTCTTCTGGCCGCGCGTCGTCGACCGGCTCGAACCGGCCGATGTCCTCTCCGAGGAACCGACCGTCAACGTGAAGCCCGGTCAGCTGCGCGACCGCATCGAGCTGCCGCAGCGCGTCTGGGACCTCGTGCGCGCCGCGATGCGGGACGACGTCGCCGACAGCGAAGGCACCGGCAAGGCGTCGCGGCTGAAGGATTTCGCGGTGTGCGGCAAGACGGGCACCGCGGAGATCAAGGGCAACGGACGCAAGGACAAGGTGACCTGGTTCGCCAGCTTCGCGCCGTACGAGGCGCCGCGCTACGTCGTCGTCGTGATGGTCGAGAGCGGCGGGTCCGGCGGCGGCACCTGCGCGCCGGTGGCCAAGCAGATCTACCAGTACCTGCAAGGGCGCGAGCAGGGGACGGTGAAAGGGCTGGCGAGGAACTGATATGTTCGCCCCCTCCCTCAACCGCCGCGAGCCGCGCATCGAATGGGCGATGTGGTGGGCCGTCCTCGGCCTGATGCTCATCGGCACGGCGTTCATCTTCTCGGCGACCGGCGATTCCGACGCGGCGGCCAACCTGCCGTGGTGGCGCTACCGGGCCTTCGGGCACGTGCTGGCTTCCGGCGCCGGCATCGCGGTGGTCTGCGGCCTTTGCCTCGTGGAGTACGGCCGGTTGGCGCGCTGGTCGCTCGTGGCCTACTGGGCGAGCATCGTGCTGCTCGTCTGCGTCTTTTTCTTCGGCGCGTCGCGCAACGGAGCGAAACGGTGGCTCGACCTCGGGCCGGTGCAGTTCCAGCCGAGCGAGTTCGCCAAGCTCGCGTTCCTCTTCGCCATGGCGAACTTCCTCTCGCGCCCGGCCGACGAGCTCCGGCTGCCGGGCAACTTCCTCAAGGCGCTCGGGATGGCCCTGCTGCCGTTCGGCATCATCCTCAAGGAGCCGGACCTCGGCTCCGCCCTGGTGTTCATGCCGTCGGCGCTGGTGATGATGTTCGTCGCCGGCGTGCCGCGGGCGATGCTCGGCAAGTTCATCGGCGGCGGGGCGCTGCTGGCGGCGCTGGTCCTGGTGGACGTGCTCTTCGCGCCCCCCGGCTGGAAGTTCGTGAAGCTCGAGGGCTACCAGAGCCGCCGGCTCCAGGTGTACTTCGGCCTCGATTTCACCCCGCGCGGCGCGACGCCGGAGCAGGCGCGGCAGGCCCGGATGCTCCAGCGGGACACCGCCATGAACGTCGACCAGGCGCTGATCTCCATCGGCTCCGGCGGCATCGTCGGCAAAGGCTGGCGCGAAGGCACCCAGCATTCGCTCGGCTTCCTGCCGCGGCTGGGGGCGCACAACGATTTCATCTTCTCCGTGATCGCCGAGGAAAAGGGTTTCCTCGGCAGCATGACGGTCCTCGCCCTCTACGGCGTGGTGCTCTTCACGGGCATCAGGACCGCCGGCCAAGCCCGCGACCGGCTCGGCCGCATCCTCGCGACCGGAGTCGTGACGCTGCTGTCCACGCACATCTTCGTGAACATCGGCATGAACATCCGGCTGGTGCCGGTGACGGGCATCCCGCTGCCCCTGCTCAGCGCAGGAGGAACCTCAGTGCTCTGCTCCCTGGTCGCCATCGGCATCCTCCAGAACATCCATCTCTACCGGCGTCACCACTGACGCGACTTCCCCCATCCCATGAGTCAACAGACATTCAAGAAAGGCCGCGGTCCGATGCGCTTCAAACCGACGCGCGGGCTCGGCACGCCCCAGCCCAACCGCGGGGCCGCCACCGCCCGCGCCGGCGCCATCGGCGACAAGACCGCCGAGGACGTCCTCTTCGACCGCCGCCGCCACGAGTCCGAGATCCGCCGCGCCGAGAACCTCGCCGCCGGCCTGCCCGAGGACGCCGCCGACGCGCCCGAAGAGACGCAGCGCAGCAAGACCGGACGCGACCAGCGCTTCCGCCGTCCCGACCTCTCCAAGTCGCCCGAGATCACCGAGGCGGACGAGGCGGACGAATCCGCGCCCGACGCGCCCAAGGAACGCGAGCCGCGGACCCTGATGGAGAAGGCCAAGGCCGCGGTGAAGCACGTGGTCAAGAAGGTCAAGCAGCTCATCAAACCGGAGCCGAAGCAGAACCTGGAGGTCATCATCAACACCGAGCCTCTCGAGACGCGCGTCGCCGTGCTCATCGAGAACAAGCTCGAGGATTTCACCGTCGAGCGGACCAACACCGAGCGCCTCGTCGGCAGCATCTACAAGGGCAAGGTCAGGAACCTCGAGGACGGCCTCAAGGCGGCCTTCGTCAACATCGGCTTCGAGAAGAACGCCTTCCTCCACTACTGGGACATCATCCCCAACAGCTTCGATTCCAGCGTCGAGGTCGTGGAGCGCGACGGCGGCAAGGGCAAGAAGCGCGACGCCAAGCCCAAGATCACCCAGAAGGACGTGCCGAAGCTCTACCCGGTCGGCTCCGAGATCATCGTCCAGGTGACCAAGGGCCCCATCGGCACCAAGGGCCCGCGCGTCACCACCAACCTCTCGCTCCCCGGCCGCTACCTCGTGCTCCTGCCGAACTCCGACCAATCCGGCGTCAGCCGGAAGATCGAGGACACCGAGGAACGCCAGCGGCTCAAGAAGATCGTCCGCGAGCTCACCCTGCCCGAGGGCATGGGCGTGATCGTCCGCACCGCCGGCGAAGGAAAGCTCAAGCGCTACTTCATCCGCGACGTGGCGATGCTGCTCGAGGAATGGAAGCAGATCCAGGAGCGCATCAAGACCCAGCCGCTCGCGACCTGCGTCTTCCAGGAGCCCGACCTCATCGAGCGCACCGTGCGCGACTTCCTCACCGAGGACGTCACCCGCATCGTCGTGGACGACCCGAAGAAGTTCGAGGCCATCCGCGACAGCATCGCCAAGATCAGCGCGCGCTCGGCGAAGAAGGTCCATTTCTACAACGAGGCCCAGCCGCTCTTCGACCGCTACAACGTCAGCAAGCAGCTCGAGGCCGCCTTCGGCCGCCAGGTCACGCTCAAGAGCGGCGGCTACCTCATCATCGACGAGACCGAGGCGCTCGTGGCCATCGACGTCAACACCGGCAAGCACAAGGGCACCAAGGACCACGACCTCAACCTGCTCAAGGTGAACCTCGAGGCGGCCGACGAGATCGCCCGCCAGCTCCGCCTCCGCAACATGGGCGGCATCATCGTGCTCGACTTCATCGACATGAAGTCGCGCAAGGACCAGCAGAACCTCTACCAGCGCATGAAGGAGAACCTGAAGCGCGACAAGGCCAAGACGCACGTCCTGCCGCTCTCCCAGCTCGGCCTCATGGAGATGACGCGCCAGCGCCACACCGAGTCGATCGCCGCGGCGATGTACGTGGATTGCCCGCACTGCAAGGGCCGCGGCGTGGTGAAGAGCCCGGAGAGCATGAGCGTGGAGATCCAGCGCAAGCTCACCAGCATCATGAAGGCCCGCGTGCGCAGCGAGGACGACTTCCAGCTGCGCGTGCACTGCAACCAGGAGGTGCTCGACCGCCTGCGGACGCAGGACGAGAAGCTGCTCATCGAGCTCGAGAAGAAGTTCTTCGCGAAGCTCAGCTTCCGGCCCGAGCCGTCCTACGGCAACGAGCAGTGGGCGATCTTCAACGCCATGAACAACCAGGAGCTGGCCAAGAACCAGAACTGAAGAATCCGCCCGAGACCCAGCCGCGCCCGTTCTGGGCGCGGCTTTTTTGTTCCGTCACGGAGGATGAATCGGCGGACCGGACGGCCGATGGGCACCGTGCGAGAACCTCCGCCTGCGGCGACGGTGGGACCTGTTTTTCCGCCCGTCGCGCCGGAGGAGGTGGAGGCGGTGGACCGGTTTTCGCCGGGCGGACCGGCAGGATCCGGTCCGTCGGCGCGCGTTCCGTCCGCGGGATCAGTCGAGGCGCACGAGCGCCGTCGCGGCGGACGACGGGTCGGCTCGTTCTTCCAGCGAGGCCACGATGTCCGCGGCACGGCGCACCGCCTTGCCGTTGAAGACCTCGCGTCCGTTCGCGCGGACCACCAGCGGGCGGTCGAGGTCGAGCAACCGGTCGGAGAGCCGCAGCACCATGCCCGACGGCACCTCGCCTTCGAGCGTGATGGTGCGGTCGTCGACACTGGCGACGGTCTTCTGGCGGTCCTTGATCGGGATCTCGCCGGGGATCTGCAGCCAGTAGAACCGGCGGTGCACGACGTCGTCCTGCTGCCACACGACCTTCTTCGGCCACGGGTCGCGGCGGAACTTCGCCATCCACGGCAACGCCTCGGCGTCCTGCTTCTTCATCCAGTGGCCGAGCCCCGGATAGATCCGCGCGAAGTGGACGTACCCGCCCGGGTCCGCCTGCGCCAAGCCGTCGAGATCCGCGGCGCGGCTCGCGGCGATCTTGTTGCGGTTGTAGGCCGCGTCGTCGCCGCCCATGAAGAGCGCGAACGGGAGGTCGCGCAGGCCGAGCAGCGAGGCCTCGTTGGGATGCCCCGCCATCATCGCCGCGGCGGCGAAGCGGTCCGCCATGCGCGGCGCGAGCTGCCACACGCCGTCCCCGCCGGCCGAATAGCCCATGAGATAGACCTTGTCCGGATCGACGCCCGCCAAGGCGACGTGGTCGTCGATCAGGCGCTGGAAGAGCGGATCGATGTGGCCTTCGTGCCAGAGGTTCCACGTGTCGGTCGGCGCGCGCGGCGCGATGTAGACGCCCTCGGCCGGCTCGTAGAGACGCGATTGGTTCGTCCATTGCTGGTCGTTCACCGCGGCAGGGGCGTTGCCGCCGCCGTGCATGGAGATCCACAGGCTGCGGCCGTTGGTCGGCGCGTCGCCGAAAGTCTTTGCCATCCAATTCAGCGTCTTGTCGCCGATGGTCAGGGCCTTCTTTTCCATCTCCTCGCGACGTCCGGTGGCCAGCCGGGCGAGCCGGTCGGCGGTGATCAAATCGATGGCGCGCTCGGTCTCGGAGCGGGTCAGGGGAGCGCGCAGGGCAGGGGCGTCGGCCTTGCGATCGTCCGGCGCGAGCGCGAGCCACTCCTCGATCGCGGCTTGGGCCGGAGTCACGGGCGCGAGGTCGGACCAGACGGCGTCGACCGTGGGATCCCCCTTGGCGAGCGCGCCGAATGGCATCTCGCGGACCTCTTCGCCGCGGGTGAAGCGCAGCCATCCGCGCGTGCCCGGCGCCAGGCCGAAGCGCGGCATGTCGTTCAGGTCGGCCGTGCCCGTCTTGGTGTCGGCCGCGGCGCAGGTGCGGCGGACGCCGTCGAGCACGCAGACCTTGGCGGCGAGGCGGGTGCCGCCGCGGGCATCCCAGAGCCGCACGCCGAGTTTCGCGAGGGCTGCTTCGGCCGCCTTGGCCTCGGGCTTCGCGTAGCGCGCGGTGACGTTGACGGCGGCGACCTCGTCGCTCTTGCGGGCCCAGACCATCGGGAAGCCGAGGCCGTCCCGCTTCCATGAGGTGGCGTAGATCGCGTGGCGCGGGACGTCGGCCTTGGCCTGCGCCGCGTCGCCGGTGAACCAACCGCGGTCGAGCCCCGCCGCATCCGGTTCGTCCGCTCCGGTGAAGTGCCAATCGCCATCCCAGATCTCGACCCAGGTGTGGTTGCCGCGCTCGTTCGCCCACAACGGCGTGCCGACCGCGCGGGCCGGGATGCCGACCGACCGGCACGCGTCGACGAGGAGGATGGAGAGCCCGGTGCAGGTGGCCTTGCCGGATTCCATGGATTCCTTCGGGCTCTGGTTCGGCCGCTTGCGTCCGGTGTTGTAGTGGACCTTCACCAGGTTGAAGAGCTGGCGGTTGAGCGCCTGGGCGGCGTCCGAGGCGGACCTGGCGTCCTTCACGATGGCGCGGGAGCGGTCGAGGAAGTCGGCGCGCCAAGCATCCCGCGGTTCGTCGAAGACGGCGTAGGGCAGCACGTCGTTGAGGAAGATGTCCTCGGGCACCTTGGCGGCCCAGGGGAACTCGGCGCGCGCGCGGAGGGCGAGGTCCAGGTTCTCGCCGAGGAACTCCGCGGACAGATCGGCGCGGTCCTTCGCGGGCATGTTCTCGACGAGGAACCGGGCGGCCTTGGCCCCGTCATCGCCGTGCTTGGCGGCCGCGGCCGCGATGAAGTCGTCCACCGGCGCGCCGAGCGCGACGCAGACGGTGGCCAACGCGAGCAGAAGGGATCGCATGGGCCGACCGTGACAAACGTCCGCCGCGCAGCAACCGGCAAAATAAACGGACGTCCCGGAGGTCGTCCTGCGGGGAAGGCCTCCGGCCGGCGCGGAAGCGGTCCTGGAGACGCTCCACGCGACGGCACCGCTCCGGCACCGTCGGCCCCAAGTCACTTGCCCTTCACGTCGAAGCAGTAGAGCAGCTCCTGGTCGCGGAGGTAGAGGCGTCCGCCCACGACGACGGGATGCGGCCAGATCCCGCCTTGCGAGTTCCGCTTGGTGCTCAGCGGGTCGAGCTTGAAACGGCCGTGCTCCGTCCAGCCGTTGGGCGACGCCTCGATCAGGGCGACTTCGCCGGATTTCTCGTCGAGACAGTACAGCATGCCGTCGGCGTAATGGATCGCGCCCTTGCCGAAACCCTTGTGGCTCCAGATCTCCTTGCCGGTCATCAGGTCCTGGCAGACCCAACCGTTGCCGTCCGAATGGCCGTAGACGTTCCCGTCCACCCGCACCACGCCGCCGTGGTGGTTCTTCATCACCTTGTTGTTCTCGTAGACGGTCTCGACCGAGTTCCCGTCGTCGGCGATCTTCACCAGCTTGCAGCCCACGCCGTAACCCGACGTGGCGTACACGTGTCCGGCGTGCGGGATGACCGTGGGGATCACCGCGACGCGGCCGGGGAACTCGGAACGCCAGAGCACCTTCCCGGTCGCCGGATCGACGGCGAAGAACTGCTTGGTCACCAGTTGCACGACCTGTGGCTTGCCGGCGTGCTGGAAGAGCACGGGCGAAGAATACTGCGAATCGTCGGTCAGGTCTTTCGTGCGCCAGACCACTTCGCCGGTGAGCTTGTCGAGCGCGGCCATCGTCCCCTGCGGTCCGCCGGGCGTGCAGAGCAGGTTGCCTCCGACCACGAGCGGCGATTCGGTGTAGCCCCAGCCTTGGAGCTTCCCGCCGAGGTCGATGACGAGCGACTTCTGCCAGCGGACCTTGCCGTCCTGGGCCGCCGCGCAGATCAGCAGCCCGTTGCCGCCGATGGCGTAGACGCGGTCGCCGTCCACCGTGGGCGTCATGCGCGGGCCGTCGCCCCAGCCGTTCGGATACCGGGCTCCGGCAGGTGCGGACCACGCCTCCTTGCCGGTCGCGATGTCGACGGCGATGAGGAATTCCTCCTCGCCGCGCAAGCCCATGGTGAAGAGGCGTCCGCCGGCGATCGAGAAGCCCGCGTAGCCGAGGCCGGCATCCTTGAAGAGCCACACCTGTCCCGGTCCGCCGGCCGGCCAGGTCTTCAGCAGCCCGGTGTCGGGCGAATGGTCATCGCGGGCGGCGCCGCGCCATTGGGGCCAATCGGCCGCGCTCAAGGCGGAGCCACCGAGCAGGAGGGCACAGAGGAGGGCAGGGGTCTTCATCAGTTGGGGAGGTTCGGGTACGTGGGCGATGTTCGGACGGCGCGGCGGTCGGATCCTTCAAACGTGCGATGTGATCGGACACCGCGAAAGCCGGTGTCTCGGAGCTTCTGGCGGAGGACTCACGGCGCAAGCCGGCGATAGAAGGTCGTCGGCTTCGCTTCGGGCTCGGTGGGCGACCAGATGCGGATGTTGTCCACCTTGCCGGTGTCGTCGAACGACCCGAAGCCGATGTAGCCGGTGCCGAACCGCTTGTCCTCGGCGACCATGATGGGCGTCTTCATGTCGTCGAAGAACACCTTCACCGTGCCGTCGCCCGCGCGGCGCTCCAAGCGGACGTGGTGCCACACACCGAGTCCCCAGTTGGCTCCGGTCGTCGTCTGGCTCGCGAACTTCAGCCGCGGCGCGCCGTCCACCGCGAAGACGTTGTGGGCATGGTCGTCGCCCTTGGTGGCGATGTGCGCGTAGTAGAAATGCGCGGGGTCCTGCACGCCGAAGAAGAGGCACATGTCGCGGTGCCCGTACTCCTTGCCCGTCTGGATGAGGTCGGCCTCGAGCACGAAGTCGCCGAAGACGCGGTCCGCGATGAGCGCGATGTTGAGGGGCGAGCGGAAGGCCGGCGTGTAGGTGCTCTGCTGCGCGAGCTCCAGCGCACGGCTGTTGCCGTCGGCCGAGAACTTCCACGCCGCCGGGTCCGTCATGGCGAAGCCGCGCAACGCGTCCGCGGAATCGAAATGCTGCTCGTGGACGAGCTTGTACCCGGCCGGGAGCGGCGCGGCGGCGGGCAGGTTGGGCTGGTCGGCGACGAGCGCACCGGAGGCGGAGACGACCGCGATGGCCGCGATGGCCGGACGGAATCCGGTC
>CANGMH010000079.1 GCA_947454005.1 Verrucomicrobiota bacterium | reverse complement strand
CCGGGGGCGTCCGGCGCGTAGCCTGTGGCGGTCGCCCCGAAGATCCGCTCGGAAGCCGGTGGGGCAACGTCGCCGCTTATGTCGAAGAATCTTGGTCCCAACCTGCCGAGGCGCGTCCTGATCCGGACGGTCCTCGCCGCCCTGTGCGTGCTCGCGCCGGGGCGCGGATGGGCGGCATCCGACCCGGTCGCGGGGTTCGTCGCGAAGCACTGCGTCGAGTGCCACGACGCGGACAGCAAGAAGGGCGGCCTCGACCTGACCTCGCTGGGTCCGCCGCGGACCTCGGCCGCGGCCTTCGCCTCCTGGGTGTCGGTCCACGACAAGGTGGGATCCGGTGAGATGCCGCCGGCGAAGACGAAGCGGCGTCCGGGATCCGGGGAGGTCGCGGCCTTCACGAACGTCCTGGGATCGTCGCTCACCGCGGTCGAACGGCGGGCGACCGCGGAGCAGGGCAGGGCGACGCAACGGCGGCTGAACCGCCACGAATACGAGGCGACGCTGCGCGACCTCTTCTCGTTGCCGTACCTGGAGGTGAAGGATTTCTTGCCGGAGGACACGACGGCCCACGGCTTCAACAAGGTGGGCGACGCGCTCGACGTCTCCCATGTGCAGATGGCGCGCTATCTTGGCGCGGCCGATTTCGCGCTGCGCAGGGCGATGGCGCCGCAGGTGGCGCGTCCGGAGACGAAGACGCAGCGCTACTATGCGTGGGACCAGGGCGAGTTCTTCGGGGCCATCAAGCTCGAAGGCCCGAAGGAACGCCGCACCTGGCCGCTGGTCGGTCTCGATCTCCAGCGCGACCTCACCGAAGCGGACCGGCCGAAGCGCCCGGAAGGCCGCGACCAGGCCCGGCGAGACCGCGAGGCGATGGGCGTGGTGGTGAGCACCTACGAGCCGACCGAGATCCGCTTCGGCAAGTTCCGCGCGCCCGTCTCCGGCCGGTACCGTCTGCGCGTCTCGGGCCACAGCTTCTGGATCGATGCGAAGTTCACCAACGTGAGCGTCGGCCGTCGTCCCGAGCCGGTGACGTTGTACTCCGATTCCGAGCCGCGGCTGCTGCGGAAGCTCGGCAGTTTCGACGTGGGTATCACGCCGACCGTCGGCGAGCTCGAGGTCTCGCTGCTCGCCGGCGAGACCATCCGGCCCGACGCCGCACGGTTGTTCCGCTCGCGTCCGCCCGACCACAAGAACCCGCTGACCACGCCGGAAGGCATGCCCGGCGTCGCCTTCCAGTGGCTCGAGGTCGAGGGACCGCTGCTCGACCAATGGCCGCCCGCGGGACACCGGCTGCTCTTCGGCGATTTGCCGATGACCGACCATCCGGTGACGACCGGGACCGGACGTTCCAAGGTGAAGGCCGGCGTCGAGGTCGTCTCGGCGCGCCCGGATCACGACGCGGAGGAGCTGTTGCGCGGGTTCATCGCCCGGGCGTACCGGGCTCCCGTGAAGCCGGCGGACGTCGACCGGTTCCTCGGCGTGGTCCGGTCGGCGCTCCAGTCGGGCAACACATTCACCGACTCGATGATCGCGGGCTATACCGCGGTGCTGTGCTCGCCGGGTTTCCTTTATCTCGACACGCAGAAGTCCGGACCGCTGGGCGACGGCGCGCTGGCCGAACGGTTGTCCTATTTCCTGTGGAACTCCGCGCCGGACGCGGAGCTGCGGAAGCTCGCCGGAGCCGGCAAGCTGCATCGTCCGGACGTCCTGCGCGCGCAGACCGACCGCCTGCTCGACGATCCCCGGTCCAAGCGGTTCGTCGAGGCGTTCCTCGGCCACTGGCTCGACCTGCGGGTGATCGCCACCGTCGCGCCCGACACCGAGCTTTATCCTGATTACCAGCTCGACGACCTGCTGGTGGAATCGATGGCCGACGAGACGCAGATGTTCTTCGCCGAGCTGCTGAAAGGCGACCTGGGCGTCGCGAACCTGGTGTCGTCGCGCTTCGCGATGCTCAACGAACGCCTTGCCGCGCACTACGGGATCCCGGGCGTGGACGGCGTCGGCATCCGACGGGTGGATCTTCCGGCCGACAGCGTGCGCGGCGGGCTCCTGACCCAGGCGAGCGTGCTGAAGGTCACCGCCAACGGGACGGCGACATCGCCGGTGAAGCGCGGTGCCTGGATCATGGGACGGATCATCGGACGTCCGCCGCCGCCGCCGCCGCCGAGCGTCCCGGCCGTCGAGCCGGATATCCGCGGAGCGACGACGATCCGCGAGCAGTTGGCCAAGCATCGGAACCAGGAATCCTGCGACGCCTGCCATCGGCTCATCGATCCCGCGGGCTTCGCCTTGGAGAGCTTCGACGTCATGGGCGGCTGGCGCGAACGGTACCGGTCGGTCGGCGCGGGCGAACCGGTCCGGGGCATCGGGCACGACGGGTTGCGCTTCCACTTCAACCTCGGGCCAGAGGTCGATCCGAGCGGCGAGTTGCCGGACGGGCAGGCCTTCCGCGATGTCCGGGAGCTGAAGCGCTGCCTGCTCCGCGACGAGGCCCAGCTCGCGCGCAACCTGGCGCGGCAACTCACCATCTTCGCGACCGGTGCGCCGGTCCGTTTCTCCGACCGACCGGCCGTCGAAAAAATGGTGAACACGACGCGGCGCGGCGGTTATGGTGTGAAGTCGTTGGTCCACGCCGTCGTGCAGAGCGAACTCTTCCTGAACAAATAGCCGGAGCCACCGCCATGAAGAACCCGTCCGCCTCCGCTCCCGTGACCGCTCCCTTCGTCCCGGCGCGCTCCGGGATCTCCCGCCGCCATTTCCTGCGCGGCGCCGGGATCGCGCTCTCGTTGCCCCTGCTGGATTCGATGTGGCCTGTGTCCGCCGGGACGTCCGCGGTGTCCGCGGCAACTTCCACGGGCGCGGTGCCGCGGAGGATGTTCGCCATCTGCAACAACCTCGGCCTCTTGCCGGACCGGTTCTTCCCCAAGGAGACCGGACGCGGTTACGCGTTGTCGCCTTATCTGGAGCACCTGAAGGCCCACCGCGACGAGCTGACCGTCTTCAGCGGCGTGTCGCATCCGGACGTGGACGGCGGGCATCCGGCGGACAACTGCTTCCTCACCGCCGCGCCGCATCCCGGCCGCGGCGGCTTCCGCAACACCATCTCGCTCGACCAATACATCGCCGAGCGCATCGGGCATCTGACCCGGTTCCCGTCGCTGAACCTCGGCGTCAACGTCGAGCAGGGCATGCGCAGTCTTTCGTGGACCGGCTCCGGCGTGCTCATCCCGTGCGAGGAGAAGGCATCCGATGTCTTCCGCCGGCTCTTCATCCAGGGGACCGAGGCGGAGACGGCGGACCAGGTGCGCAAGCTGGAGCTGGGCCGCAGCATCCTCGATTCCGTGGCCGACCAGGCGAAGACCTTGCAGCGCCGTGTCGGCACGCATGACCGCGACCGGCTCGACCAGTACTTCACCAGCGTCCGCGACCTGGAGCAGCGGATGCAGATGTCGCGCGAATGGGAGCGCAGGCCCAGGCCGACCGTCAGCGCCGGCGTGCCGCTCGATCCGGCGAGCCCGCGCGAATACATGGAGAAGGTGCGGCTCATGTACGACCTGGCGCGGCTCGCCTTCGAGACCGATTCCACGCGGTCCGTCGCGCTGCTGCTCGACAGCGTCAACTCGCCCGCCATCGAGGTCGACGGCACGAAGATCACCGACGGCTACCACAACCTCTCCCACCACGGCCGTTCCGACGCGAAGCTGGCCCAGCTCCGGGCCATCGACGAATGGCACATGAAGCTGCTCGCGGACCTGTTCGCCGGCCTGAAGGGCGTGCGCGAGGGCGACGGGACGCTGCTGGACCGCACGATGGTCCTCTACGGATCCAACCTCGGGAACGCGAACACGCACGTGACCACCAACCTGCCCACGATCTTCGCGGGCGGCGGGTTCAGGCACGGTCAGCACCTCGCCTTCGACCGCGAACGGAACTATCCGCTGCCGAACCTGTTCGTCTCGATGTTGCAGCGGATGGGCATCGAGACCGACCGGTTCGCCTCGGCGACCGGCACGATGCGCGGTCTGGAGATGGCCTGACCGGTCGCCGACATCGGGTCCGCGCGGCCGCAACCGGACGGCAGGTTTTGGCAAAACCGGGCTAGCGTGGAATGGTCCTCCGGCTCCATGCTCTCCCCCCGATGAACCGATCGAACTCGTACCGCGGCGTGTCCGCCCTGCTCGGAGCCGCCGTCCTCGCCCTCGTCCTGCCGGCCCGCGCGGGAACCAACAACTTCGTCGTCCCGAGCTTCCGCGGCTCGGCCGGCAGCTCGGTCGCGGGCTGGGAACGCTTCACCGTCGCGACCGACAACGGCGTCGGCAACAGCCCCGACATCGTCGGCAGCAACGCCGCAGCCAAGCTCGTCCAGCGCGATCCCAACGCGTTCGTCACCAGCACCGGCAACATCTACAACATGGCCGGCAAGAGCGTGTTCGAGGTCAGCTACTCGAACGCGGGTCCGGTCGGTCGCGTCGTGTTCCAGGCGCGCAGCTTCGGCACCGAGCTCGATTACAGCTCGGTGAAGCTCACGTACGGATCGGTTTCCGTCGCTGGGGCGCGCACCGAGCTCGACCGCTTGCTCGTCGGCGAGCCGGGCACGCCGGGCAGCGGCGCGTTCGTGTCCTCGAAGTGGGAATGGGATCTCTCCGGCAGCGGCGCGACGACCTTCAAGATCGGCTTCGACGCGGCGTCGGACAGCTTGAGCTTCGATTCCGCGACGCTGGACATCGCCACCGTGCCGGAGCCGACGACCGTCGTGCTGGTCGGCGTCGGCTTGGCCGGTCTCTGGTTCCTCGGCAACCGCCGCCGCTGAGGCCCGCTTCGTGACCGTTCTATCCAAGATACGGGCCGGATCCCGGGCGGTCGTCCCGCTCGGGGCCGTCTGTCTTTCCTGGCTCCTGCTGTTGTTCCGCCTCGGCGCGGCCGGCTTCGCGCTGGACGTGCCGTCGCCGTCGATGGACCGGTGGATGTATCCGTTCAACTTCGAGCCGGCGACGCGGCCGGTCGCGCCGACGTTCGCGTCGTTCGACCCGCGGTTCGACACGCGCGACGCGCAGTTCCTGCTGGGCTGGGACACGTCCGCTCTGGTGTCCACCAACCGCGGTCCGCGGAACTATCTGGTCCGCCGTGCGCGGCTCACGCTGACCATCACCGCGGACAAGGCGTTCCTGTACGACCCGACCTACGACAGCTTCCGGACCTATCTCACGAACCAGCCGGGCTACCTGCCCGACACCGATCCTGGCCGTCCGGTCGAGCTGTACGGCGCGGCGTTCCGCAAGGGTTTCACCGGACCGACGTTCACCGAGAACAGCTCGTACGGACCGCTCGGAGCGATCGCCGGCGGCAACATCTCCATCGGCACGCGCAACGTGTATCCGGTGATGTTCGGGACCGACGGCGAACCGCTCGACGTGAGCAACAACGTCGGCCAGCACAACGAGGCCTGGACCAACGCGCCGTTCGAGGCGCGCCCTTGGGCGGTCGGACGGACCACCAACGCGGTCGCCGGCGAGCCCGTGCCGGAGGACAGCAAGTTCACCTTCGACATCGATCTCGCCGACCCGCTGGTCGTCGCCTACCTGCAGAGGGCGCTCGACGGAGGCTGGCTCCCCTTGGTCGTGGACTCGCTCTCTCCGGCGGTGCAGATCACTCCCGGCGGCACCGGCGGCGGCGGTGTCGGCAACTATCCGCAGTGGTCCACGCGCAAGAACCTGCTCTACGATCCGCCCCGGCTCGAGATCGAGGGCGCCGTCGTCTCCGACGTCGACACCGACCAGGACGGATTGCCCGATGACTGGGAACGCTTCTGGTTCGGCGACCTCTCCGCCACGGCCGACGGGGATCCCGACGGCGACGGCCGGTCCAACCGCGACGAATCCGTCGCCGGAACCGATCCGACGGACAAGGCGAGCGCGCTCAAGGTGCTCGCATCGACGTTCGATGAGGACGGCAACGCGGTCCTGCGCTTCACTATCGCGCCGAGCCGCCGCTATCGGATCGAAGTCGGCGAAAGCTTCGCCGCATGGAACGAAGCGGCCGGCCGGCTGTCATACCCCGAGCCTGGCGTCGCCGAATGGTCGGAGCAGAATCGGGTCGCCGGGCCGCGGCAGCGCGGTGCGGCGTTCTTCCGGATCGTGGTCGTCGAATGAGGCGGCCATCGCCTCACGACGGATCCGTCGGGCCCTTTGATCCCCGCGTGGTTTCGCCGCGGGCCGTGGAGTCCGGTTCCTCCGGATCGCGGGTCACTTCCGCGTGAGCGCCCAATCGGGGCGGTCGGCGAGGTCGGACCAACGGCGCATGTCCTGGAGGTCGCCGGTCCGCAGCGTCTCCGCGTGGCCGTCCACTTGGGCCGACACGGCGCGGTTCCCGAAACGCGGATGGACGTTGCCCCAGGCTTCGGGGCCGTCCAACGGGTTCCAATCCACCGCCCAACGCCGGGCCATGAGGTACGGCGGCGTCACCTTGTAGAAGCCGTCCACGATCTTGCTCTCGAACGGGCCGCGGGCCGAGACGAAGGCCATGAGCTCGCTCGGCCGGTGGGCCTGGGCGACCTTGAGCAGGCAGAACTCGCCGAACTGTTCACGCGCCTTGCCCTCCGGCGGCAGCTCCAGGTCGTCGCCGCCCACGAACACGCCGTTGACACCGAGCGACGGGAAGACGCTGGCCGCATAGATTCCGAGGTGTTTGTCGGGCATCCGTTGGAACTGCTCGAGCAGCGCGCGGTTCTCGTTGGCGTAGATGACGCCGAAGCTGTTACCGAGATACGGCGCGAGCCGCCACGGGTAGCGGGCGTTGATCGGGTGGCCCACCTCGATGCCGGAGAAATCCCGGGCCGGGTAGCCGTACCGGTAGCCGGGCAGGACGCGGTCCGAATGGTCGTTGGCGTAGAGCTGCCACGCGAGCATCAGCTGCCGGGCGGAGTTGATCTCGTTGGCCTTCTTCGCCTGCATCTTGGCGCGGCCGAACGCGGGCAGGAGCAATCCTGCCAGCACCGCGATGATCGCGACCACGACGAGCAGCTCCAAGAGCGTGAACCCGCGGCGGCGATCCGGACGTTGTCCTATCGAACCCATGACGGACCGAGCCTAGCGCGGGATGCCGGACCGCGCTCCCGGAATCTTGCCAAAAGCTGGCGGTGGTTTGCGCTGGCCCGGCGACCGGCCGGGGCCCGTGATCCCGTCGCGGCCGTCGGACGATGGCCATGTCCGGCTCACCGATCCCGGGCAGACCGGTCCGGACCCGTGTCGTCGGGGTCGTCAGAGGGAGCATGGCGCCAGGACGGCGTCCTTCATCCCGTGAACGATCTTCTTGTCGGACGGCACGATGGTCGCGAGCACGCCGCCGAGCTTCGGCCGGGCCGCATCGCCGTCGCCGGCGACGAAGTAGTACGGGCACAAGCGGACGCGTCCCGGCATCGGCACCATCTGGCCGGTGGCGAAATCGAAGTACGATGCCTCCACGACCCGCGGACGATGGAAACGCTGGAGCACGTAGGGCGAACGGGGGAAGGCGGCGAGCGCCTTGTCGACGGCGACGCTCCAGTCGGCGGTGCTCAGGTCGCTGCCCAGATGCACGCCGCGGGCGCCCCAAGCGTCCTCGCTGTAGCCCGAGACCTTGAGGATGAGCTCGCGCTCGCGCTGGCTGAGCGACTTGAGCTGCGACCAGTCGGTGAGGTCGAGACCCGGATAAGCGGCCTGCGGCGGGAGCGGCGCGGGATCCAGCACCCAGGTTTGCGGGATGACCTTGAGCAGGCGCACGAGGAACGCTTCGCCGAGCTCCTGCCGCCAGTAGGGACGGAGGTTGCGGTTCCAGAGCAGCGCGAACAGCAGTTTCTCCTCGAAGATCGGCTTCGGCGGAGGCGTCAGCCGGATCTGCTTGTCCGACGCCATCTCGAAGATGCGGCGCGAGGCCGGGACGTTGGCGAGATCGAACAGCTCGAAGAACCGGTAGACGGCTTCGCCGGGGGCGAAGCCGGTGAAGTCCGGACCTCGGACCTCGAACCTCGGACGCCCGAGTTCACCGGCCAGCCATGCCATCTCGGGCCGGTACGAAGCGGACTCCTCGGAGACCACGAGGTGGACCTTCGCGGCGTCGCCGAAGATGGAGGCGAAGCCGTCCTTCATGCCGCTTGCGCCGCCGATGATCTGGGTCTTCGGCTCCGGTATCCGGGACTCGTCGCCGCCGGCATCCCGCGATCCGCCATCCACGGTCCCCGATTTCTCGTATGTCTGACCGAGCCACTGGGTGAGGCCGATGCCGCCCGGGACGGAATCGAGCTCGCTGATGGCGAAGCCGCCGTCGGTGAGCAGGACGTCCGGGCGGATGACGCGCGGCAGCTCGTTCTTGAAGCCGGGATGCCTCTGGAGCGCGATGAGGTCGGCCGGCTTGCCTTGGTCGAGCAGTTCCGCGATCCACGCGGGCGCCTTGCCGTCGCAGCTGCGGCGGTAGAGCAGGTTCACCGCGCGGTAGAACTGGTACAGCACGCGGCCGAGCGTCTCGAGCTCCTCGGCGAGATCCGCGCCGAGCGCGAACGGCGTCGGGGAGATCCGCCACGATTGGCCGGCGAAGAGGCCGCCGGGCGGCAAGGCATCGCGGATCGCGCGGGCGCGGTCGGCGGCGGTCGGATCGTTCTGGTTCAAGCGGCGCTCAGGTTAGGAGGCGGGTCGTCGTGGGTCAAACGGGCCGGACCGGGCCGCGGACGCCGGCGGGCTACTGCTTGCGAAGGCTGAAGTAGTCGCGCACCTGGCCTTTGCTGCCGATGAACTTCACCTCGGCGACGGGTCCGTCGATGTCGATCACCAGCGAGCCGAGCTTGTTCAAGGAAAGGTACATCGCCGGGTGGTCCAGCTTGCCGCCGCTCGCCTGGCCGGCGCTGCCGCTCACGATATAGACGGCGCCTTCGTGCGGCCGGAGCCCGCCGGACTTCGTGTAGGCGCCGTCACCGTCGGGACGTCCGTCGCGGCGGTCCTTGATCATCGAGGCGACGAGGTTCGTGCTGGTGCCGTAGTGGCCGTCGAGCAGGAAGCTGCGCTCGTAGCCGTGGCTGTGGCCGGTGAGCACGAGGTCCACCCCGCCCGCCTCCAGGATGGGCAGGATGTTCTCGCGCATCTGTGCCATCCGGCCGTCGCTGTCGCCGCGTTTGTCGGAATCGTGCGAGCCCTTGGTGTAGGGCGGATGATGGAAGAAGCAGACCACCCATTCGCGCGCCGTCGAGGCGAGGTCGGCCTTCAGCCAGGTCGCCATCGCGCCGTCGGCGCCGCGGTCGGTGTCCTGCGAATCGAGGCAGATGAAGTGGATGTTGGCGTGGTCGAACGCGTAATAGGCCTCGGTGCCGCTGGGCGATCCGCCGCTCTGCCCGAGGGTGGGCAGGGTGAAGACGTCGTAGTACACGCCCGATTGCGTGCCGGAATCCGCGCTGCCGGCGTCGTGGTTGCCGAGCGCGGGCCAGAGCGGCGAGACGCGGTGGAGCGGCGCGTAGATGTCGAAGACGGCCTTGCCGTATTCCTTGTCCGTGCCGGTCTTGTAGGCGTTGTCGCCGAGCATCAGCCAGACGTCCGGATGCTTGCCGCCGCTCCACTGATAGAAGGCGTCGCGCACGGCGATCTGGTTGGTGTTCGCGGTGCCGGGGTCGCCGAGCGCCCAGATGCGCGTCGGCCGGGCCGGGCCCGGGACCGGCGGCGTGACGAAGCTGTGTTCCTCCCCGATCGCGTTGAGCCACCGGTTTGTCGCGGTGCCGACCGCGTAGTAATAACGGGTGTCCGGCTTGAGCTTCTTGAGCTGGACGATGTGTTCCGCGAGGACGCCGGCGTGGGTGACGAGATTGGTCGCGGTCCCGGGCGTCCGGCCGTAGCGCACGTAGCCCTTGGTCGGTTTCTCCGTGCGCCAGCGGACGACCATCGAATTGGTCGTCGCCATCTGGAGATACGGTCCGCGGGTCGGTTTCTCGGCGGCGCGGATCGCCGGCAGGAACGACAGCAGGAGGAGGACGATGACGAAGGGTTTCATCACGGGGCAGGGGCACTCTCCGGACCGGCGGGCAGCGCGGCAAGCTTGCCTTCCAACTCGCGCCGGAGCTCGAGCATCGCCAAAGCACGCTGCCGGCCGGAGGGAAGGCCGTCGATGGCGGCGCCGGCCGACCGGTACGCGGCCCGCGCATCGGCGATGCGCCCGGCCTGCCTGAGCAGGTCGCCGCGGCGCGCCAACCAGATCTCTTTGCGCTCGCTGGCGGCGACGAGCGTGTCCAGCCGGGAAAGGGCGGCGTCGAAACCTTTGCGCCGGGTCTCGATCTCGATGGCGAGGAGTTGGAGCGAGGGCAGGGGACCGATCCTGGCGATGCCTTCGTCGAGTCCGGCGAGCGCCTCGGTGGAATGATCGCCCGTGAGCGCGAGTTGGGCGTGGCACCGTTCGACGAACCACTCGGGCCTCGGCTCGGCCGACAGCGCGATGGCGCGGCGGTAATCCGGCACCGCCTCGGGGAAACGCCCGTTGCGGGCCAAGGCGCGGGCGGACAGGAACCATCCCTCGGCGCTCCCGGGGCGGAGCGCCTTGAACCGGGCGAGCAGTTTCGCGGCGTCGGCCGGCTTGCCTTCGTCCAACGCGAGTCGGCCCAGGCGGAAGAGCGGCTCTGGGTCGGCGGGAGAGAGCTTCTGCGCCTTCTGGAAATCGGCGCGCGCCGCTTCGAACTGGTCATGGAGCCGGTTCAGCTCTCCGCGGCGGAGGTAGAGAGCCGGATCCGATCCGCGGCCGTCGATCTGGCGGGTCAGCTCGGCGATCTGTTCGTGGAGCGGTCCGTCGGCCGATGCGGGGGACAGGAAGCTCGCCAAGAACCAGGCCAAGGCGACGGCTCCCCGACGGGCGGCGCCGGAGAGTTTCTCCGCGGCCGAATGGATCCGCATCCGGAATCCAGCGGCCGCACAGCTGAAGGTGAGGATCGCTCCGGGCCATGTGGACCACCGGACGGCAGCAGTCCGGACGAGGGTTCTGCCAAGTCCAGCGCCCTGTCCGTGGCGGGACGGTCTCACGGCGTCAGGGCGTCGATGAAGGCCATCTCCAGATCGCCCTTGTGCTTGCAAGCGATGGAGCCCCGCGGCTCGTACCGGACATGGTCGCGCACGCGAGCGAGGAACGCGGCCGACGCGTTGATCCGCCCGGGGACGCTGGCCGTCTCGATGCGCGCGGCCGTGTTCACGGTGTCGCCCCAGATGTCGTAGGCGAACTTGCGGACACCCACGATGCCGGAGACCAGCGGCCCCGAGTGGAGGCCGATGCGGATGTCCCAGTACGGCTTTCCTTGGGCGGTGAACTTCGCGAGCCGTTCGGCCACGTGGTCGCGGATCTCCAGGGCCGCGCGGGTCAACCGCAGGGCGTCGTCCGGCCGCGGGTCGTTCAGGCCGGTGGCGCAGATGTAGGCGTCGCCGACGGTCTTGAGCTTCTCCACGCCGTGCTTCGCCGACACCCAGTCGAAGTGGCAGAAGCACTCGTTCAGCTCCGCCACCAGCTCGGCGGCGGTGATCTGGCTGGCCACCAAGGTGAAGTCGGTGAAGTCCGCGAACATCACCGCCACGTCCGGGTGCTGAACCGGCTCGACCGCGCCCCGCGTCTGGAGCTCGTCGGCGACGTTGGCGGGGAGCAGATGCCGCAGCAGCTCGTCGCCGCGGACCTTGGCGGCCTCCAGCTCGGTCACGGTGTCGGCGAGCCGCCGCTGGCTCTCGGCCAGCTGTTCTTGGACGCGGAGGGCCTTGTTCTGCCATCCGATGGTGGCCACGAGCTCCATCTCGTGCTCGATCAGCACCGCCAGCTGGTCGAGCAGCTCGATCTCCCGTTCGCCGAAGCTCCGCGGCTTGTGGTCGATGACGCACAGCGAACCGATCTTGAAACCGTTCACGCGCAGCGGCCGGCCGGCGTAGAAACGCATGTAGGGGTCGTTCACCACCAGCGGGCTGCTCGCGAAACGCATGTCCAGCCGCGCGTCGGGGACGACCAGCACCCGGTCCTGCAGGATGGTGTGGGTGCAGAAGGAGATCTGACGCGGGGTCTCGGTGAAGCCGATGCCCACGCGTGATTTCAGCCATTGGCGGTCCTTGTCCACGAGCGACACGGTGGCCATCGGTGCGTCGAAGAACCGGGCGGTCAGACGGACGATCCGGTCGAACCGCTCGTCGGTCGGCGTGTCCAGCAGGCTCAGCTGCCTCAACGCCTGGAGCCGCTCCGCCTCGTCCGCCGGGAGGCGCGGGGCGAGATACTTGGCATCCAGCCGGCAGAGAGTGGTGGTGTCATCCATGGTCCGGCGCCGAGTCTTCGAGGCCGGGGATGGGATGACAAGCCCCGCCTCGTCCCGTCAGATCGTGATGCGGCCTTCGAACACGAACGTGGCCGGGCCGTTGAGCTCCACGTCGGCGAAGACGCCGTCCTTCTCGATGAAACCGACCCGCAGCTCGTCGCCGCCCTGCACCTGCACGCGCACCGGCGACCGGAAACCGTGGACGCGGCTGCTCACCAGCGCGCTCGCGGTCACGCCGGTGCCGCAGGCGAGGGTCTCGCCCTCGACGCCGCGCTCGTAGGTCCGCACGCGGATGAAGTCCGGCCCCTTCACCTCGGCGAAGTTCACGTTGGTGCCGCGCGGCTTGAAGTGCGGATGGAATCGGAGCTCATGCCCGAGGGACTGCACCATCGCCTTGTCCGCGTCCGGCACGAACACCACCGCGTGCGGCACGCCCGTGTTGAGCGAATGCACGGTGAGCTCGCCGGCGCTGGTGGCGACCTTCTCGCCGAGCTTGAGGCCGTGCGGCGCGGTGAGCCCGACGGTCACGCGCTCGCCGTGGAACGTGGCGGTGATGACGCCGGCGGCGGTCTCGAACGTGGTCTTGCCGGCCGCGCCGGTGAGCTTCTGGATGAAGCGGCCGAAGCAGCGGGCGCCGTTGCCGCACATCTCGGCGTCCGATCCGTCGGAGTTCCAGAACTGCCACGCCCACTCGGCCTTCCCCGAGGCGCAGGGCACCAGCAGCATCAGGCCGTCGGCACCGATGCCGAACTGGCGATGGCAGAGCTTCGCCACCTGCTCGCGGGTGAGGTCCAGGCGGCCGTCGCGGTTGTCGGCCACGATGAAGTCGTTGCCCGCCCCGCTCATCTTCACGAAATCCAATCGCATGGGCGGAGAGGCTAGTCGGCGGCGGCGGGGTGACAAGCCCGGCCGCGGCAGCGGAACACGCATCCGCGACGACGACCGCCTGGAGGACTTGACTTCCCAGGCTCGGATCTCTCTTCTGCGCCCCCAAGCTCCTCATCAGCGCAATCCAGTCTCCCTCACCGCGGAGCTTCGAAAGCGACCTCCCTCCATAAGGATGTGACGAAAATCGTGGAGATCTCGGCGGATCGGATCCGCCTCTACAGTCGGCCTCCTTTGTGGTTGGTGGCTCTTTTTGGTGCCATCTTCTTCGCTCTCGGTCTTGGGCTCTGCCCTTCGCACGAGTTGGTCTGCCGCCGAACGGACGTCCATGCCGTCGATCTGCAGGTGAAACGCCGGTTGCTCGGCTTCACTCTATCCGAACGCACGATCGCCGGTGTCACAGGTGCAGAAGTGCAAAGCTCTTCTGATCCCGCCAACGGTGGCGATCACGGCTCAGCCCGCAGTCGCGGCACCCGATTGGTGCTCAACGATACTGCTCGCGTCGTTTTCGCCACCCGATCCGGTCCCGTTCCGCTCGTGGCCACGTAT
>CANGMH010000078.1 GCA_947454005.1 Verrucomicrobiota bacterium | reverse complement strand
GGGCTGGATCCAAGGGGAGACGCACGGTCCGAGGAGACAAGGCGGCAGCGTATTCGTCACGTCGCGAAATGCCGTGGCCGCATCGTCTGTGGCCGCGTCGGCAAAAACGCAGAACGTGCGCCGGGAAGGACAGCGGTTGGGCAGCCGCGGGCCGATCCGCCGATCAACCCTTGAGCAGGACATTGAACCCCGCTTGCGTGAAGTGATGGTCGCCGGTGAGGGCATCCTTGAGCCCCAAGTCCTGCATGACGGCGAACGAGATGCAGTCGGTCAGCGACCACTCCTTGTCGGGGCGGCTGGCATACAAGTCCAACCCGGCACGGAACATCTCCGATGTCGCGGGAACGATGACGGCGTCCGGGCCGGCGGCCTGCAGGATGCGGGCGAGCCTCACAAAGCCGGCGCGCAGATGGACCGCAGAAAGTGCGCCTCCCGTTTCGGCGAGCACCCATTCCGTGGTCACCAGTGGTTGTCGCAGACTCCGCCGTAGACTCGCGGCCTGAACGTGGGCGGCATCACGCTCGTTGAGCAGCGCGACGAAGTAGAAGGTGTCGGCAAAGACCGCGTTCACGTCTCAGTCCGATTCGGAGCCCCGTTCGCGTAGCGGTCGTGGTTGCGGGCCAAGTCCTCCGGCCCGGCAACGCTGCCTTCGACCTCCGCGAGCAGATCCCACACGCGCGGATTCACCCCGGTGAGACCTGCCGGGGCCGCCTCGGTGAGAGGCGTGAAGCTGACCTTCACGCCCTCGGTCAGATGGACCTCCGGGGACGGCACGATGACGCCGTTTCTGACGGTGCCGACATAGCTCATGGCCGGAATATCTCCGTTCCGGTGGGTTCTGGCAATCCGCCCATTTTTTCCTCGAACCCCTGCGCTGTTTGTCCCGTCACTTGGACGTGACCGCTATTCGCTTCACTGCCATTGCCGCCCTCCTCTGCGGATGGCTGTCCGCCGCTGAACCCGCTCCCCGTTACGATTGGCCCTTCCCTACCACCACCTCGAAGAAGGGCCTGCAGGTCCAGATGGTGGACGACGCGCTCGCCCTCGGCGTGAAGCACGCGGCGTTGAACTTCAACTTCGGCCAGTTCCTCGCGCCGTCGGGCGGTGCCGATCAACCGGGATGGGACTTCGAGGAGTACACCTACCGGTTCCAGCGCGGATATCTCGAAGCGATGGACCGGCAGATCAAGACCCTGTCCGACCAGGGCGTGGTGGTGTCGCTGATCTTGCTGGCCTACGAGCCTGCGGATCCGGACCTGCGCCGGATCCTGCTCCACCCCGGATACAGCACCAACTGCCCGAACCACCTTACCGCCTTCAACACCGTCACGCCCGAAGGACGCGCCTGGTTCGCGGCCGGCATGGAGTTCCTCGCCGAGCGCTGGTCGCGGCCGGACCAGAAGTTCGGCCGTGTGGCCAACTGGATCGTCGGCAACGAGGTCAACTCGCACTGGTTCTGGGCCAACATGGGCCGCGTGACGATGGAGCAGTTCGCCGACGACCACCTCCGCACCGTCCGCCTCGCCCACACGAGCATCCGCCGGCAGTCGGCCCACAGCCGGGTCTACCTCTCGCTGGAGCACCACTGGAACATCCGTTACCCCGGCGGCGACGATCGCCAGGCGTTCGCCGCCCGGCCGTTCTTGGAATACTTCGACCGCCGCGCCAAGGAAGGCGGCGACTTCGACTGGAACGTCGCCTTCCATCCTTATCCCGAGGACCTAGGCAACCCGCGCGCCTGGCTCGATAAATCCGCGACACCCGACTTCACCACCACTCCGCGCATCACCTTCAAGAACCTCGGCCAACTCATCGCTTTCCTGCGCCAGCCCGGGTTCCTCCACGACGGCCGGCAGCGCCGGGTCATCCTCAGCGAACAAGGCTTCCATACACCGGCGACGGCGGACGGCGAGAGGATCCAGGCCGCCGCCTACTGCTATGCGTGGAAGCAGGCCGACCGCTTCGACGGCATCGATTCGTTCATCCTCCATCGGCATGTGGACCACGCCCAAGAAGGCGGCCTGATGCTCGGCCTGTGGACGCACAAGCCCGGCAGCATCGCCGCCCCCGACCGCAAGAAGCCCAGCTACGAGGTCTTCCGCCTCGCCGACACGCCGGAGTGGGAAAAGGCCTTCGCCTTCGCGCTGCCGGTGATCGGCATCAAGAGCTGGGAAGAACTGGGACGGTGACCCGGCGCTTCCGGTCGAACCTTGATTGATTCAGCTACTCAAGGCTTCGGCAAAGTCGCGGGTGCCTTGGGAACATTCGCTGCGGTGGCGGAGCGCTCTCGCTCGAAACCCGAAAAGTCGGGGGTCGGACTGTCCTTTATATACGGGCTGCCGTCGGTAAAGCAGTAGGTCCGTGTCCATATGCCGTCGAGCGACCGTCGCGGTTCCCGCTCCCGGAAGAGGATCTTGTCCGCATCTCGTTCGCTGAGGACCCGCTCGTGCGGAAAGAACTCGAAAGCCTTCAGCGCCTCATCCATGACCGCCTCCTCATCGACGACCAGGAGTTTTGGCACCTTCTGGATACCGGCGGCCGACATGGCACGCAGCTCTTCTTCCTTCTCGGCGGCGCGTGTCCTTTTGTCATCAGCCTGGACCCGGGTGATCTCCGCGTTGAACTGCTCGAACGTTCTGGGCAGCACACCGCCGTGGCCTTCGGCGTAGATCCGCGCAGCGAAGCCCAGGGACTTGGCGGCGTTGGAAGTTATGATCCGCTTGAGGGTGGCGTCGCGAGCGGCCTTCAGCGGAGCGAGCGCCTCTTCGACGTCCGTCGCCCGGACCTCCATCTCGCGCAGCCGTTGCGCCAAATCGGGGTCTCCTCCGCCCGCCGGCTGACGCCGCAACTGCGCGACTTCTCCCCGTAGCCGGAGCAGTTCTCCGTGCTCCTCTCGCAAGCGGGCCAATTCCGCGGCGTCGTCCGCCGGTGCCGCAGCCATCAGCGGAGCGGCAGGCACCGTTCGCGCCCGGAGGGCCGTCAATTCGGCCAGCAACGCCTGGTTCTGCCGGAATTCCAGGACGAGCGGCACGCTCAGGACAGCTGCGGTGAGGGTGGCGATGGCGAGTTTGGTTTTCATCAGGGCAAAGAGCGTGAGCGGCGCGGCCCCGGCCAGCGCACCGGCCGACACCGCGGCGGCGGCCCCGGCCGGGGCGAGCTCCGCCGCAGCGGTGCTGAGGGCGGCGGTGACCAGCCCGCCGGTCACGGCCACGCCACGTCGTCGCAAGACCTCGCGCAACCGCTCCACGGCGCGGGCGACGCGCTTCTGAGCCGCGTCTTCGCCGATACCGAAAGCGGCGCCGACCTCGGCCAACGGCTTCGCCGCGAGGTAACGGAGCAGCAGCGCCTCGCGGTCGGTGTCCGGCAATCCATCGAGGGCCTCGTCGAGGACGGGCCACAGGGCTTCGGCGGCCGCACGTTGGGCGGCATCGGCCTCGGTGACAGCTTGCAGTTGCATGGCGTCGCGTTCGCGCTGGGTACGGCGGGCCGCGTTGCGAGCGGTCTGGAGCGCGACGTGACAGGCGGTCCGGTGCAGCCAGCCCGACAGCACCGTGTCCGCCGGCAACGTCGCCGCCTTGCGCGCCAAGCGGGTGAAGACCTCCTGGGCGACATCGCGGACGCCCTCCTCGCAGCGGTGGATGCGCCGCGCCGCGGCCCAGACGAGATGGATGTGCCGTTCGACGAGCTCGCGGAAGGCATCCTCCGCACCGGTGCGGGCGAAGCGTTCGAGAAGCTGGCGGTCGTTTTCCGGCATCGGTTCGACAGTAGATTCCCGTGGCGCCAGGAATCCGACAGAGTTTCTTCGTTCCCGGGACCGTGCTGTCGAAGACCGGCAAGCGAAGGATCACCTCCCGTCGGCCCCTCCCTGCCGCTCGCAACGATCGTCCACCGTGTCCGCGCCTCACCGGAATCTCGTTGTCACCGGCCGGGCGCGCTGCTTCGGAACGTACGCGTCAAGGAACCTTTTCAAACCTGGCAACTCTCGGAGCTCCACCGCACCGCGACGGAGCGTCACTCCGTCCACGCGATCCGAAGGGCTGGCTTGCGATGCCGCTCGAAGACGTTGATCCCGCCGGCGCCGACCGTCAGCACTTTGCCGAGCCGCTTGGAGCTGGTATCGAACTCCGGATGGCGCAGCAGCCGACGCGCGTACCCGGCGAGCAAGTCCTGTTTCACGGCCAGCCAGACCAGACAAAAGCCGGGATGGCACTGGTCTGGTCCGGAGAAATCACGGTCATGGGTGAAGAAGGTGACCCGGCTCAGACGGTGGAGCAGTGGAAGATTCTCCGAGTCCGTCATGCCGAACATGCCTTCGTCATGGCCGATCTGCCGCACCACCACCCCGAACTTGCGAAGCTGCCCGCGCTGGTCGTCGGGGAAGTTCTCGTCCAACAGGTTCACGCCGGGACCAATGCCTTGGAACGGCTTGCCCGTGGTTTGCGGGACAAGCTCCCGTGGTCATCAAGGAGGGCGCATTGTGCCAGCCGCACGGCCTCGGCGATGGCGGCCAGAGGTAGCCGTCCGCCCCAGCGCACCTGGCTGATGAAGTCCCATGACTTTCCATCCGCCACGTCCTCAAGAACCTGTTGCACGAGAATCCGCGATCCTTTGAACGTGGGCTTACCATGGCAGATGCCGGGATCGGCGACGATGTGTTCGCCCAGATCGACCGCCTGCCTGGTCCCGTTTTTCATGCACGGAACCTAGCCACCACGGGACTTCGGTGTCAAAAACGCTTCTCGTCACGCCGTCAAAGTTCCAAGAACGGACTTTGGCTTGAAACTTCTGTGGCCCAAGCGAGTTCGCATCTCCGCTGATCTGATACCAGCCGAACACAGCCCATCCCGACCGTGGGACATCCCGCCCTGCCCGCGAACCTGGCCCGACGCCGATCAAACCGGTGCTTGGTCGCACCTCGTCAGGATGAAGGCCTTCAGGTAGCTACAGCCCTTGACGGTATCGATGACGTCTTCCTTGACGCCGCCGAAGTGGGAATTCGCGTGACGTAAGCCGCGCACCGCACTGATCGCCACTGCACCGTAGTGGCACTCCGAATGGTTCTCGGGCGTGGCGGGATCTGCTGGAGCGGATGGATTGTCGACACGGGTGTGGAGGGTTCCCGAGATCCGGATAGCTCGACCTCAAGCAGCGGGTGTCGTCCCGGTGCTATCGCTTTTGGGCAACCGGGAGAAGGTGCGCCAAGCGAGGACCATCGCGGCGAAGGCCGACGCGAGGGAGATGGAGGCGGCGGCGGTGAAGAAATCGAGGAAGCTGCCCGGCGGCTTCGCCACCAGCTTGAAGAGCATGACCGCCACATAGCCCAGGTAGCCGGTGGCATCGGCGAGGTACATCAGGTAGCCGAGGTTGCCTCGGTCGCGGGTCAGGGCGATCAACCGTTCAAAGATCGTGGTGTGGACGGCGACGTAAGGAAGGTAGAGTCCGAGCCCGAGGACGACCATGAACGGGAACGCGCCGAACCAGCCGACGCGTTGGCCGAGCAACGCCAGGCCTCCTAGCAAGAGCCCGCCCTGCGAGACCGCGAGCGCGAGGAAGAACGAACGACGGTTGTCGCGGACGAGGAAGACGGCTCCATTGGCCGCGACCACGCCGAGCGTCACCCACAGTTCCGACCGGGTGAAGACCCCCGGCTTGCCCGTGGTGCCCAGGGCCGCCCAAATCTCGGGCGCGAAGTCGGCCCGCAGGCTGCGCAGCACCGTCACCAGCAGATACGCGAGCGTGATCAGTCCGATGCCCAAGCCGTCTCGTCGGAGCCAGCGCAGCCGGTCCTCCCGGGTCATCGGAGCACGGGCGGACCGGGCTCGGACATCTTCACCCGATGGCGGAGGGATCCGCTGCAGCATCCAGACAAAACCGATCAACGGCCCCAAGAAAACCAGACCGGCCACACAGGGCATCCAACGCTCCGCGACGCCCCAGCCGAGGATCGCTGCCCCGACCGATTTGGCGACGCCGTCCGCCAAGATGAAACTCGCGCAGAGTCCGGCGACGAGCGCCTCGGTCATCCGGCGGCCTTCGAGGAAACCGAGCACCAGACCGAACACCATGCCCAGCGGCAGGCCGTTCAGGAACAGGCAGACCAGGCTGAACGGCGGCGGCACGAGACCAAATAGGACGAGCGCGAGCTGGGCCGCGCCGATCAGGCCCAGGAGCACCGCGGCCCGACGGCCAGGGGGCATCTCGGCGATGACGCGGATGCCGATGAACTTGGAGATCGTGTAGCCCAGCACCTGCGCGGTCACCAACCACACCTTGAAGCCGACCGGGAAAGCACCGTCGGAATAGGTGCCGGCCGTGAACGGCTTCCGGAAGCCGTACATGCAGGCGTAGGTGCCGAAGGCGGCGACGACGCTCCACAGCGCGAGCAACGCAGGATCCGCGAGCCGGTCGCGCTCGGGCACCGCGCTCGGATCGGCAACGAGTTCAGCCGGCATGGACTCGATGGTTCGGAGCGGGTTGCGACGCCTTGTTCAGGCTCCGCGACGTACCAGGGATTCCAGCAGCGGACGGAACGCTTCGAGGTCCGGCGTCTTCATGTCGGGCACCTTGCCCTGGTCGTCGTAGCGGCGCACGCGGACCGCGTCGTCATAGTGCGCCCCGGCCTCGAACTCCGCGGCCTCGGCGGCGTCCATCGGTCCGCCCTGGAGGGCGAGGCTCTTCTGCGAGGCCTCGGACAGGGCTCCGTGGTAGTCCTGCTCCTTCCAACAAAGGTAGCGCTTGGAAGCGGCGTGCAGGCGGACCGGCTCCACCACATCGTCGCCGAACCACGCGGACAGCTTGTTGGCGCCGATCCGTTCGTGCCGCGCGTCCACGCCGTGGTCGGCGATGTCCTCGCCGAGGTCATGCACGAGATGGCCGAAATCGTGGAGCAGGCAGGCCGCGATGATCACCGGCGATTCGCCGTTCCCTTGCGCGAAGGTCGCGCACTGGAGCGCGTGCTGCTGTTCCGTGACGTTCTCACCGTAGCTGCGGTGGCCCCGCTCGCGGAACACGCGGAAGATCTCGTCGACGACCGCGGAAGGATCCATGTGAGTGACCATAGGGGAGGAGGTGCCTGGCCAAAGGTTACGATCGCGAAAATGTGCCCGATGACGATGGCGATGGGCTGACGGAGACCCGCGGCCAGTGCCCTTGATGGGCGAGCGCGAACGCGGGTCCGAGCTCTTGGAGCGGCAACGGAGGGGAGACCAGCGAGGCCCACGGATACCGCGCCGCGTGCTGGGTCAAGAAGGCGACGGCTTTTCGCAGATGCCGCGGTGCGTAGTTGTGGGTGCCGCGAAGAGTCAGGCACTTGCGGATGACCGCCTCCCCCGTGAGGTCCAGATGCGAATCGGGATGCACCATGCCGACCAGAGCGTAGTGCCCACCGGGTCGCAGCAAGCGGATGGCTTCCGGCACCACCGCCGGGCTGCCGGTCGCTTCGATGACCGCGTCCGCGCAGCCGGATGGCAACTCCGCGGCCTCGGGACAGGTCAAGGGCTCGCCGCCGAAACGCGGAACGAAGGCGAGGCGCGCCGGGTTCCGGTCCACCACCAGCACCCGTCGCCAGCCCGCTCCCCTGAGCAACGCGCTGCCGTATAGGCCCAAGAGGCCGGCGCCTTGGATCACCACGGTGTCACCGCCCGAAGCGAGCGGCTCCGTGGCGGCCACCATCGTGGCGAGCGCGCAATTGGCCGGGGCCGCCATCGCATCGGTCACCGGATCGGGCAGCGGAATCACCGTCGTGCCGGCGCGCAGCACGATGTGCGAGGCGTAGCAGCCGTTGAACCCGGTGCCCGACCCCATCGACGCGTGCCCGTACTTGAAGAGCCGCTCGCACTTCTGCGGCAACTCCCAATCGAGGCAGGGACGGCACCCTCCGCAACTGTCGGCCAGCGTCCAGGTCACCCGCTGGTCGATCAACGCCGGGTCGCGGCCTTTGCCGACGGCGATGACGCGACCGACCGCTTCGTGGCCGAGCACGCATGGGGTCGGTTCCTGGCGCCGGCCATCGAACGTGTGCAGGTCGGAGCCGCAGAGGGTGGACAATGAAACCGCGACCAGCACCTCGCCCGCCGCCGGCTCGGGCAATGGCAGCGACCGGAACTCGAACGGCTTTCCGGGCCCGTGGAAGACCGCGAGCCGGGCGACGCGCGGGTTGGGTGCCTCTTGTTGATCCGGCTCCGGAGCCACCGCCATTGCGTTCGGGTCCATAGCAAGATCACACGGTCACTTCGCCGGCTGTTTCGTCACCTGCCAACCCACGGGCTGGGTCCACGCACGTTTGAAGCCGGACTCGGTGCTGGGGACTTTCGGCCGACCAGTCGAGGTCACGACCGCCCGGACATAGAGCTCATCGCCGGTCAGAGCGTAGCTGGGTTCCAGACCTTTCACCTCACGCAGCACCTCGCCGATCTGCGGGCCGCCGTCCGTCCGATAATCGAGCGTGGTCTCGACCACCTTGCCCGCGGCGTCGAGGCGGGGACGGCCCCGGAGGTCCACTCCGCGGCGCGTGCCGATGAAGCGGGTCACATATCGCTCACCCCGCCCGGGCTCGATCCGCAGCGAAAGCCGGCGGGAGGTCGCGTCGAAGCGGACTTCCCGCAACGCGACGCCGGTGCTTGCGTAGAAATCCCCGGCCCGGAGCGCGCGGATGAGCGACTCGGGCGTCAGATGGCGGGCGCGGACCATCACCCAAGCGCGGCCCGGCGGGGACCGCGATTTGGTTCCCTGGTGGTCGTGCGAATCATCCGTCGCCACCGCGTAGAGCGGCGGAGCTCCAAGGCCCGCGAGCCGCAGCGTGTTGGCGATGTCCCAGAGCTCGTCCGTGGAGGGATGCGAGGCGTCTCCGGGATCGTTGTCGCCGTCCACGCCGTTCCACACCTCGAAGAACTGCTCGTCCACGACGGCCGCCAGGTCCTCTGCCGTCACCCCCCACTTGTAGTTCGGGTGGTTCACATGCACGAGCACCGGCCGTCCGGTCCGGGCCGCGGATTCGCCGACCGAGCGCAAGGTCCGCGCGAGCACCTCGGGAACGGTAGCGCCGTCCTGGGTGGCGATGTGATCGAGGAGGTTGACGGCTCCGATGTGGATGGCGCGGGCGTTCTTGGCCTGATGCGTGATCTCCTCGGCTTGGATCATCAGGAACCGCCCTGCCTCCTCGCTCAGGGCGCGGTATTCGTCGAACGGCTTCAGCCGCACCTGGGGCTCGCCGTTCGTCGGGTTCGGCCGTGTCTCCACCCACCCAGGGCCGAACCGCCGGAGATAATCGCCGAAGGCATCCGTCGGCCGATGGGCCGCACCGCGCCAAGGTTCGCCTTTGGCCCGGGCCGCCACCTTCGCCACATCGATCCATCGCTCGCCCTGGCTGAGGACGTTGTGGTCGGAGAGCGCGAGGAAGTGATAGCCGTGCCCGCGATACCAGTCCGCGACCATCTCCGGGAAGCCATCGCCGTCGGACCAGAGGGTGTGGGTGTGGAGGTTGCCCTTCCACCACCGGGGAACATCCTCGGCCGCGGCCTTCCCCGCGCAAAGCAGGACCAGCACGAGGATCCGGACCATCCACGGCATGGCGAGGCGGAGGGCCATCCCGGCACCCTGCTGATCCGTCGATCGCAACCTGTTCACCACGGCAGCGAGAAGGTCTTCACGTAGCTGTAGCCCTTGATGGCTTCGATGACGCCTTCCTTGATGCCGAGGCCGGAATCCTTGATGCCACCGAAGGGCGAGTTCTCCACGCGGAAGCCGGGCACCTCGTTGATGTTCACCGTGCCGCAGCGGAGCGTGCGGATGGCCTTGAGCGCTCTCTGGAGGTTGTTGGTCACCACGCCGGAGCTCAGGCCGTAGGCGGTGGAGTTCGCGAGCGTCAACGCGTCCTCGAGGTCACGCACGGTGAGGATCGGGGCCAGCGGACCGAAGCTCTCGGCGACGACCATCCGGCAATCCCGCGGCACGTCGGCGATGACGGTCGGCTGGAGCAGCGCGCCGCGACGTCCGCCGCCGACGAGCACCTTCGCGCCGGCGGCCACGGCTTCCTGCACGACGGTCTCCAGATACATGGCCGAGGCCTCGTCGATGACCGTGCCGACCTTCGTGGCTTCGTCGAGCGGATCGCCGCAGACGTACTCGCGGGTCTTCTCGACGAGACGGCGGGTGAACTCGGCGGCGATGCCGTCCTGCACGAGGATTCGCTTCACGGCGGTGCAGCGTTGGCCGGAGTTCCGGTAGCTGCCCTCGGCGGCAAGCGTGACCGCGAGATCGAGGTCCGCGTCGTCGAGCACGATGAGCGGGTCGTTGCCGCCGAGCTCGAGGACGAGCTTCTTGTAGCCGGCGGTCGCGGCGATGCGCTTGCCCACGGGCACGCTGCCGGTGAAGGCAACGACCTCCACGTCGGGATGCTTCACCAGGACCTCGGCGACCTCGGACGTCGGCCCGAGCAGCACGCTGAGCATCGGGCCGGGCAATCCGGCGGCATAAAGCAGCTCGGCGAACTTCACCGCGACGAGCGGCGTCTTCTCGGACGGCTTGAGGATGATCGGCGTGCCGGCGGCGATGGCCGGTCCGAGCTTGTGGGCGACCTGGTTGAGCGGGTGGTTGAACGGCGTGATGGCCACGGCGCAACGCAGCGGTTCGCGGGTGGTGAAGATCTTGCGCGCCTTTCCCTGCGCCGAGATGTCGCACGAGAAGATCTGGCCGTCGTCGCGCAACGCCTCCATGGCGGCGAAGCGGAGCACGTCGATGGTGCGGCCGACCTCGTAGCGGCCTTCGCGCAACGCGAGTCCGGCCTCGCTGGAGATGGTGCGGGCGAACTCCTCTCGGCGGGCCTCCAGCGCGGTGCGCGTCTTCTCCAGGATCTCGCTGCGCTGATATCGGGTCGGCGTGTCGCGGAAGGACACCGCGGCGGCGATGGCGGCCTCGGTGTGGACGCGGCCCGCTTGCGTCACCGTGCCGGACACGGAACCGTCGTAGGGGCTGCGGATGGTGAGGACGGGCGTGCCGGTGATCGGCGTTCCGGCGAGATAGCAGGTCAGGTTCATGTTCTGGAGAGGTGCGGGAGAAGCGGACGTACAAACGGTCGAAGACGTCGCGCCGGAGGTAGACGGAGCGGTCGTGCGCCGCATCACGAAATCGTCCATGACGAATCCGCCGCCGATGTCTTGGCAGAGCGCTCCGATGTTCTCGAAGCCGGCCTTTTGGTAGGCGCGGATGGCCCGGGCATTGCCTTTGTTCACCCGGAGCGACACGGCTTCCGCGCCGGCCCGGGCGGCCGACGCCAACACATGCGCGAGGGCCGCTTGTCCGATGCCGCGGCCGTGATGCTCCGGCTTGAGGTAGAGCTTGTGCAGGTGGACCTGGCCTTCGGTCGAGACCCGGCCGAAGGCGAGATAACCGATCGCTTCGCCCGCGATCTCGATGAGCTCGATGCGGATGCCGTCCCGCAAGTTGCGTCGGAGCTCCTCGACGCCGTACATGGCGGCGAGCATGTGGTCGACCTGCCCGGCCGGCAGCAGGTCCGCGTAGCAGCAACGCCAGATGTGGTCGGCGAGCGCGCGGACGGCCGGGATATCGTCTTCACCGGCCGGACGGAAACGGAGCGACGCGTTGGCGGTGGACGGGGTCACGGGGCGGTCGTGCCGTTGCTGGCGAAGCCGAGGAGGTCGCAGGAGCGCGGGCCGCCGAGCGCCGCGGCGTGATGGACGGCACTCATCGTGGGCGCTTGTCCGGCGCCTTGTAACCGCGGTGCCAGTTGAAATCCCAGAGCCGCTCGAGCTTCACCGTCTCGACATGACCGTCCATGAACTCGAGGTTGACGGCCCCGGTCAGGCGCTCGCCCGCGGGGACCTTGCGCGGCGCGCCGCTGACGCTGCCCGTCGCATGGCGCGCGATGCAGAAACGGCCGATTCCGCCGGCGACGCCGTCGCCTTCGTCGAGGTTCCGCGACGGCGAGTCGGTGGCCAGCGGCCAGGCGTCCACCCACATGGCGTCGCCGAAGCCGGGGGTCAGCACGGGGGACTCGATCCCGGACTCCTTCTCGAAGTACTTCGGGTCCTTCTCCAAGCCGGTGTAGAGCCAGGAGTTGTAGCCGTAGCTGCCCTGGTAGCCCCGGTTCCCGTTGGTCCGCCAGAGCCAGGTCTCGTTCGCCGTGCCGTAGTCCGGGTTTGCGGAGTTGCGGACGATGCGTTTCAGCGGTTCCGGCGCGACCGGGCAATAGCGGACCTTGTGCACCTGGGCCTGCGACTGCATGAGGATCGACATCCACAGGTCGGGGTTCCCCACCTGGCTGTAGGGCAGAAGACGCCCCTGCTCGTTAACATACATGAACAACGCCAGGCCCATCTGCTTGAGGTTGCTGGTGCAATTGATCTGCTGGGCCTTGGTCTTGGCCCGGCCCAAGGCGGGAAGGAGCATCCCGGCCAGGATCGCGATGATCGCGATGACGACGAGCAGCTCGATCAGGGTGAAAGCCCGGCGATGGGCTGGTCGGGCGAGGCGGTTCGTATGGTCCATGGTCTTGGCGGGTTGCGGGCTTGGCGATGGGTCGCCGGTCGATTGCGGGTCCCCGGTTCCAGGTTTCAAGCTGAAAACAGGGCCTCCCGAAGTCGGCGGCTAGGCGGCGGTGGTGCCGTTGCAGGTGAAGTCGAAGATGTCGAAATTGCGCGGATCCCCGAGCGCCTTGGCGGCGTAGGCCGGACGGAGCGGCTCGCTGAGCACGAACGGCACCATCTCCTCGTAGCGTCCGCCGTGGGAGCGCAGCCCGCCCTCGATGGCCTTGAGGTCGTGGTAGGCCGGCGTCCGTCCGAGCACCACGTTGCGCCCGGAGCAGACCACCAGGTCGCCCATGCGGTCGGCCGGAAGCTCCATGAGCCGCGCCGCGGTGTCGCGCGGATGCGCCTCGGTGATTCCGGACCGGGACAACAGCCAATCGATCACCGCCGACGCGGTGACGGTCGACGCGGTGTCGGTCGACGCGGTGTCGGTCGACGACCCGGCGGTCGGCAGATGGACCTGCGCGAAGGAACCGAGCGCGCCGTGGTGGACGACGTACGGATCGGTGATGGGCAGGATCACGCGGAAGCCGTCGCCGAACTTCTCCGCCAGCTCCGATTCCAGGTAGATCACCTCGGGCGAACCATCGGGCCGTTGCTTCGCGTTCATGCCGTGGTCGGCTGTGACGCCGACGACCGCGCCGAGGTCCAGGAGGCGTCCGATCTCGACGTCGATGGCGGCATAGAAATCCAGCGCCTCCGGGGCTTCCGGCACGTACTTGTGCTGCATGAAGTCGGTCGTGCTCAGGTAGAGGAAGTCCGCGCGACCGGCCTTCAGCAGCTCGACGCCGGCCTTGAGCACGTAGATGGAGGCGTCGCCGCTGTAGATGGCGGGCGTGGGTCCGGCGAGCGCCTCGACGTCGGCGATGCCGTGCGTGGCCAGCTGGGCGTGCACGGCCTTCTCCGAAGAGAACGCGATGCCGCCGAGCGGGATCAGGCCGCTGGCGAAGATGTCGCGCAGCTTCTCCTTGGCGGTGACGACCGCGACCTTGCGGCCGGCGGCCTGGGCGGCGGGGAAGATCGTGCCGACGCGGAGGAACTTCGACGAGTTCATCATCACCTCCTGGCCGACCGAGGTGTCGTAGAAGAAGTTCCCGCCGATGCCGTGCACCGACGGCGGCACGCCGGTGACGATCGAGGAATTGTTCACGTTCGTGAACGTCGGCATCGCCGCCCGGGCGAAACCGCGCCAGCCGCGGGTGCCGATGCGCTGGAGATGCGGCATGCGGCCGCGGGCGATGGCGGCGTCGAGGTACTCGTCGGCCGAGCCGTCGAGGCAGATGACGGCGACGGGGCGGGCGGGCGGCGCGTAGGTGCGCCCGTTGACGGCGAAGGAGACGGTGGGG
>CANGMH010000077.1 GCA_947454005.1 Verrucomicrobiota bacterium | reverse complement strand
GCGGTCGTTGTTCTCCAGCCGGATGGTCACGGACCGTCCTTCATCGAGCGGGAACGTCGCGAGGCGCAGTCCTCCGGGCCGGTAGATGGCGTCGATGGTCGCCGCCGGAAGCGTCCGGTCGATGTATCCGTAGTGCTGTTTCAGCGCCGCCAGACGGGCCGGGACGCGATGGCGTCGGGTGAGGTAGGGGCGCTGCAGTTTGGCGAAGACGCGGGGCCGGGCCGCGGTGGCCACGCGCAGGTTCGGCGTGTCGAGGAAGCGGAACCACTCGGCGGTCCAAGGCAGGTAGAGCACGCTCCGGCCGACGTGCTTCCAGCGGCGGATCGCGGTCTGGTGGCCGGATCCGGGATAGAGCACCGGTGCGAGTTGGAGGACCTGGCGCAGGACGTTCATCGGCAGCGGCCCTCCCGGAGGGACGGAACCACGGGAGCTCGGTTCAGATGTTCCATGTCGGTCCAGTCGAGTTTGGCGGCTTCCCGTCCTCCCGGCCAGCTTTCGAGTTCAACGGAGGCGGTCCTCCGTCCCGGGAAGGGCGGATTCGCGGAGCTTCGCGTATCTCAGGAACGTCATCAGCGCGGACATCCAGGCGATGACGAATCCCTGCCAACCGTCGAGGAAGCCGAGCCGGACCACGTAGCCGCGGAAGAACCGCCAGGGCGGGCGCACCACCAACCCGGCGAGGCTCGGACGTCTTCCGGCACGGCGGGCTTCGCGCACGAAGATATCGCTGTAGGACCTCGCCTTCGCGACGTGGTGGTCGATGTCGTCGTAGCTGTAGTGCTGGAGATCGGAGCGCAGCGCGCCGGCGGGACCGTCCACTTCGAGGCGGTCGTGGGGGTCCTCGCCCACCCAACGTCCTTGCCCGCGCCGCCACAACCGCGTCTTGCGGTCGGGATACCAATCGCCGTGCCGGATCCAGCGGCCGGCGTAGAACGACAACCGGGGCATCGAATACCCCGCGCACTTCGCGGCTGCGGCCGGGTCGGCGAGGAGGCGGGCGATCTCGTCGCGGAGCTCGGGCGTCACCACTTCGTCGGCGTCGATGCCGAGCAGCCACGGCTGGGTCGCCTTGTCCGCGGCGGAGTTCTTCTGCGCGATGTGGCCGCGCCACGGTTCGCGGGACACGCGGGCGCCATGGCCGAGGCAGATCTCCTCGGTGCCGTCCTTGACGTCCTCGTTGAGCACGACAACCACCTCGGCCGCCCAACCGGCGACGCTCGCGAGCGTCCGTCCGATGCGCCGGGCTTCGGCGCCGGCGATGATGCAGACGGAGATGGGCAGCGGTGTCATGGACGGCGCGGGCCGCGGGGACGCGGTGAGGCGGACCGTAGGAGGCCGCGGACCGATGCCGCAAGCCGGGGCTGCGTTGACAGGCCGGAAACGGTTCCCGCAGGCTCCGCGCACATGACCGCCACCTCCGCGCCCGAGATCCGCCCGTTGCGCGGTGTCGCCCTGCTCCGTGCGTTGCAGGCCGTGCTGCCGCTCGGCCGCAAGTATCATCCGCTGCTCGCCGCCCTCAACGGTCGCCGCGGCCTGGCGGCGTTGCCCTTCGCGGGCCGGGCGCTGGTGCATCCGCTGGCCTGGGGGAAATCCGCGACCGGCCTGCTGCTCGCGGGCGAGGCGTACGTGCCCGAGGTGAAGCTGCTCCCGGCGCTGCTGCGTCCGCTCAAGGGCGGCGCGCTCGTCGATGTCGGCGCGAACATCGGCATCTATCCGCTGCTTTTCCGAGCCTCGTCGTCGTTGCCCGTCATCGCGTACGAACCGCAGCCGCTGCTCTTCCGCCTGCTCGAGCTCTGCGTCGCGCACAACCGTCTCGCCGACGTCTCATGCCGTTCGCTGGCCTGCGGCGACACGCGCGGGAAGGTGCCGTTCAGCATCGGCCTCAACGGCGAGATCGCCACGGGGGACGCGGCGCGGGACGTGACGACCCTCGACGCCTTCGACCTGGAGCGCGCCATCCACGACACGCACGCCGCGCAGAGCGTGGTCGACGTGCCGCTCACCACGCTCGACGACGACCTCGGCGACACGCCGGTCGCGTTCCTCAAGATCGATTGCGAAGGCTTCGAGCACCGGATCCTGCGCGGCGCCGCCCGTTTGCTGGAACGACAGCGGCCGGTGCTCTTCATCGAGGTGCATCCGCTGGGATTGGAGAAGTTCGGCAGCTCGGCGCGCGAGGTCGTCGACCTGCTCGCGCCGATGTACGCGCTCGAGGGCTGGGACTTCAGCGAGAGCCGTTTCGCGTCGAAGCTCGTCCGGAGCCTGCGGAAGCACCGGCCCACCGACGGCCGGAAGTTCGCGACGATGGAGGAGTTCTTGGCGGCGGCGCAGGACGAGCCGCGGCCCTCGCAGCTCTACCTCGTGGCCCGGCCGCGCTGACGTCGTCGGCGCGCCGGGTTTTCACGCCTTCCGCGCGGTCACGATGAGCGACCGGCTGAAGAGCAATGCCCCCGAGTTCATGTGCCGGAGCACCTCGGCGCATTCGCGCGGATCGGCGTCGGGTTCGTCGCGCATCGAGGTCCGCGACCAGATCCGGCCGAGGAGCACGAAGGGCATCAGGAACGGGATGAGCGCCTTGCGCTTCCATTTGTCGCCGTCGACGCGCTCGACCCGGGCGCCGTGCAGCATGAGATGGTAGCGCATCTGCAGATAGGTGAGCGGCGCGATGTGCCCGCGGTCCTTGAGCTCTCCCGGCGCGAGCTGGCGGCACATCCAGGGGCCGTACTGGTAGTAGAACCCGGTGCAGAGGAACTTCAGCCGCGAGAAGACGTTCTGGATGTTCGGCGTCGAGACCACGACGCGGCCGCCGGGCTTGATGATCCGGCAGAGCTCGCCGATGAGCGCCTGGGGATCGAGCACATGCTCGACGCCTTCGAGGCACAGCACCGTGTCGAACTCCCCGTCCGCGAACGGCAACCGGGCGTTCAGGTCGGCGACGACGTAGTCGGGGTGCTCGCGGTTGATGTCGGCGCGGACGGTGTCATGGCCAGACTCGCGTAGTTTCTCGCTGAGCAGGCCGTTGCCCGCCGGGATGTCGAGGATGCGCTGTCTCGCCGGGCCTTCACGGGTGATGTCGAACACCAGGCGCATGTAGCCGGTGAAGTTCGCGACGTGGGAATAATCGGCGGAGAGCATGGGGAAGGCGGGACTGGCAAGGGATCACTCGAAACGACGGACAGGGCGTCGCGACCGCCCGATGCGGCGTTCGAGTTCGGGAAAGATATCGGTCTCGGGTTTCAATTCGGCCAACGGCTTGAGTTCACGCCGCACCAGGTCCAGATCCAGTCGATCCTGTTGGCGGTCCAAGACATCCTCGACATCAAGCCAGTCATGCGGGCGCGCGGCGAAGGATTTGTGGACCAGCAGGTCTTCCGCGCTGCAGGTCCGCAGATCGTGGCCATCCGGGCTGCGCCACAGAGAGCTGCGCAAGATGCTCCGCTCTTCAAACGGGATGGCCCCCAGCGAGAGGTCGACGGCGATGCCGAACCCGTCGACGAGCAGCAGCACCCGGTTCGTCAGCACGAATTCCCGGCTGAAGCCGTCGCGCAGGCGGTATCGCGTCAACAAACGGTCGAGGAACACGTCCTCGCCGCCGAAACCGGTGAGCAAGGTGAGATCCACATCTTTCGTCGAGCGCGGGCGGCCCCAGCGATGGACCGCGATCCCTCCGATGATGCAGGACCGCCAACGCTCGGCCTCGCAAAAGGCTTGGATGCGGAGGGCGGCCTCGTAGAGCGGGTTCATCAGACGCCACGCATCGAGGCATCCAGCAAGCGGCGGTGCTCCAAAAAGCCGCGTTCCTCATGGGGACTCCGCCATCCATCTCGATCGAAAGGCAGGTCTTGGGCCTCGGTCCATGCGGAGGCTTCGGTCAATTCCCGGAGCGATCGACGGCGGTCGGCCTCGTTGACCTCCGCTGCGAGCCGCCAAGCGGAGGCCCAACGCTGCAGGGCTTCCTTGCTGTCCACCGTGCCTGTCATCGGTGCAGATTATCCGCCGCACAGGGACCCGGCGAGTGGAAACCCGGTCGTCACACCAGCGGAGGCATCTTCTCCACCCGCACGACCACGGTGCCGGCGAGCTTGTCGTGCCACGTCTGGCGTTCGGCATCCCAAGCGCACCAGAAGAACCCGAGACCGCCCACGATGCCGCTGAAGATCGACCCGAGGGCGCGGACGATCGCGCACGGGAAGTCGATGCGCCTCCCGTCGAGCCGCACGACCTTCAACCCCAGCACCAACCCGCCCAACGTCGTCGCCTTCCACATGTGCATGCCGACGAAGTAGCCGAGGAACAGCAGGAGATGGAGGAACTCGTTTTCCGGCAGCCACCCAAGGACGGGTCCGTGCACGATGAACGCGACCACCACCATATCGAGGAACCCGGCCGCGGCGCGCCTACCCAGTCCGACGCGAGGCAAGAGCGACGGGTCTTCTTCGATGGACGGGTTCCGGGGCGGTGATCGGAATGGCATGGAGGCAGGCTGTGAAGGGGCTTCCTCCGCCCCGCGGGCAGGGATGGCGCCGCCGACGGGTTCCATCGCAGCGGTGGCGGCGGCGAAGCCCAAGGCTCCCGCGTCCGACGGGGCAGGGGACCCCGGGACAGCAACGATCGGGTCCGGGGTGATCGGCGATGGCGACGCGGCCGGCACGGGGCCGGCACCGGTGGACACCGGGGCGGAGGTCGCTGCCGCATGCGTCCAGCCGGTGGTGGGCACCGGTTCCGGTCGGAACGCCCTCGGGGCTGGAACCGGAGCGCGCTCGCGGCGAAGCCCTGCGCCCAGAGCCAACAGCGCCGCGCCGAGGCCCCAGAGAGTGAGGACCTTCCACACGACGATGCCGACGAACGGCACCAGATAGAACAGCCAGAGCACGGTGCTGCCGATCAGCATGAGCACGGGCATGTTCAACTCGGCCTTGAACTGGCGGCCGAGCATGCGCCCCAGATGGAGCAGCACCGCGGCTTTGCCGAACAACGTTGCGACGAGCAGGGTCGCTCCGACGAACGGCAGCACCACCCAGCCCGCGAGGGTGACGAACAGGATGAGCGACACGAACGCGGCCAGCGGCAGCGCGACCAAGCCCATCAGGAACGATGTGGCACCGCGGTTCTCCAACGCGTCGGCCGTGGCTCCCACCGGCTTGGGGAACATCGCCGCCAGGACGATGTAGCCGAGCAGGAACATCCCCGCGGCCACCCACACCCAGCCAACCGACAACGCCAGTGGACGTCCTTTCAGGACGCATCCGCGGAAGGTCTTGCCGACCCAGTCCGGGATCTTGAAATCTCCCATGTCCCCGAGCTTCACCGGCACGACCTCGCCACCGACCTTTGCGGTCGACGAGACGTCCACGCCGCCGAGGACGCCGACGGCTTTGCCTCCGACCACGGCGCCGGGACCGATTTTCAGGCCCTTGCCCACGTTCACCGCGTCGCCCGTGACCCTGCCGTTCACGCGGGCCTCGCCGAGCACGACCACGAGATTGCCCTCGACCGTGCCGTCGACGACGGCGTCGCCGAGCACCACGACGAGGTCGCGGACCGTCTCGTTGGTCTTCACGTGGATCGACTGGCCGATCTGGACGACCGGTTCGTGGTCGCCGCCGTGGCTTCCGGACTTGTGGAGGTCCGGATCGTCATCGACGTCGTCGGCGCGGTCGATCGCCGCTTCGGCGCGACGGATCTCGGCCTCGGCCTTGGCGATCTCCTCGTCGACCTTCGCCGCGGCGCGATCCGCTTCGGCCTGGGCCTTGGCGACGATCGAATCCGCGGTGTCGGCGGCGCGCACGGGTGTCCGGAGCACCATCGCGGTCAGCAAGATCGCGAGGAGCATCCGTTCAAGGAGGGGTCTCATGTCAGGGAAGGGGTGGGGAAAAGGTCAACGGAAGTCGCCGGCGAGCCGCCAGCAAGCGGTACCGAGCCCGACGCAGGAGCACCAGAGGAACGCCATCGCGCCGCAGGCCGAAGCGATCACCCAGAGGTGGGCCGAGCGCAGGATCGTCACCATCGCGCCGCCCAAGGTCGACAGCACATCCACCGCGGTGGAGACGGTCCGGAGGCCTTCGGTCTGCGCGAGCGACTGCTTCGCGTTGGCCAGGCTGACCGCATCGGCGTGCGGCGCGAGGAACCAGAACGCCGCGCCGACGAGGCCCGCGAACAGGGCGAGCGACAGCAGCTGGAAATGGCGCGGCCAATCCAGCCACGGGCGTTGGTGCCAAGCGGACGCCTTCTGCCGTGCCAATGCCGCGAGCACCCGCGGGGCGAGCGTGGCCGGGGCGCGGCGTGCCGGGAGCTGCCGGAGCGCTTGGTCCGCCCAGACGGCGAGCGGATCTTTCGGGTCAGGTTTCATGGCGGGGGAGAGCTTGGACGACCATCGGCACCGGCGCACACCCAGAAGAGAGGCGGTCACGACGCACGGCGTGCGCCGCATGGCCGGCTTGTGCCGTCCGCGAGCTCTGTGGGTGTCGGTCTCCATCGGTCGTCATGGGCTCTGTTTTGTTTCCTCAAACACCCACGGAGTCGCGGGCGGGTTGCAGTTTTTTTCGGAGCGCCTCGCGGGCGCGGAAGATGTCGGTCTTGACCTTGCCCAACGACACGCCGAGGTGGGTCGCGATGTCCGCGTAGTCCATGTCCTCGAAGTGGTAGAGCACGAGCGCCACCCGTTGGTCCTTGGGCAGCTTCGGGATGGTCGCCTCCAGCAGCTCGCGCTGGTCGCCGGTGAGCAAGGCCTGGTCGAGCGTCTCGGGCGCGGCGAAATCGAGCTCGCGCGCCTCGCCGTCGTCGTCCTCGCGGGCCAGGTCGCTGAACATCTTCCAGCGGGCCCGGTAGCGCTGGAGATGGTTGAGGCAGAGGTTCCGCGCGACCGTCTTCAGCCAGCCTCCGGCCGTCGCGCTGCCCGACAGGTCGTCCCAATGCTTCCACGCGCGGACGAACACCTCCTGCGACACGTCCTCGGCCTCGGCGTCGTTGCCGAGGAGCCGGACGGCCGTGGAGAAGACCATGTCCTGGTAGGCCAGGACGAAGCTCTCGAATTGGGCAGGGTCGCTCATGTCGTTCCGCCCGCAGAACGGGGGAAGCGTGCCGGAACCACCCGACGCGGGGCAGGATTGTTTCAGGGAAGTTCGCCCCCATGGATCTTCCTGCTCGTAATCCTTCCCGGAATCCGGATCTTCGGCGACACCGGCATGCGTCGCGCGACGCGGGGACGGACCCGCGACAGGACCGAGAACCGGCCACCCGAAGGATCCATCGCCTTGTCCCCCGAACTCCTACGCCTGCTCCGCGAGACATCGCGGTCGTTCTACCTGACGCTGCGGGTGCTGCCTCCGGCCGTCCGGCCCCAGATCGGGCTCGCGTACCTGCTCGCGCGGGCGACCGACACCATCGCCGACACGGAACTCGTCCCCGTCGAGGACCGCCTGGCCGCGCTGGCGGCGCTGCGCGGCCGCATCGTCGGCGAGCACCGGGAACCGCTCGATCTTTCACGCCTGGCCGCTTCCCAGACCGGCAAAGGCTCGGACGGAGAGCGTCGTCTGCTCCAGCGCGTCGAAGCCGCCGTGGAGCTGCTCGCGCAGGCCGGATCGGCCGACCAGGCGTTGATCCGCGACGTGCTCGCCACGATCACCAGCGGGCAAGAGCTCGACCTGCGACGTTTCTGCGGCGTTCCCGGCGGGTCGGATCCCGCTATCCCGCCGGTCTTGGAGCCGGCCGCGTCTCCGCTCCCCGACGAGATCGCACCGAAGTCGGCCGCGCTGTCGCCCCCGGTCATCGCGCCGCCCACCCCGTCGGGGGCGGTCACGGCGCTGGCGACCGAGGAGGAACTCGACGATTACACCTACCGCGTCGCCGGTTGTGTCGGCGGATTCTGGACGAGACTCACGCGGGCGCGGGTCTTCCCGGGCGCGGTGATCGACGACGCGCGGTTCCTTTCGGACGGCATCCGCTTCGGCAAAGGGCTGCAGTTGGTCAACATCCTGCGCGACCTGCCGAAGGACCTCCGCGCCGGTCGCTGCTACATCCCTGCCTCCATGCTCGCACGGGCCGGCCTCGTTCCGCGCGACCTGCTCGATCCGGCGAACGGTCCGCGGCTGCGCCCCGTCTATCTCGAGCTGCTCGATCGCGCCCAATCGGATCTCGAGGCCGGCTGGCGTTACACCAACGCCATCCCGCGCGGACAGATCCGGTTGCGCCTCGCCTGTGCCTGGCCCGTGCTCATCGGGGTCAAGACCATCGCACGCCTCTGCAACGCGGACGTCCTCGATGCGCGGAAGCGGGTGAAGGTCTCGCGGTCCGAGGTGGAATGGTTGCTGGTGACCTCGGTGATGAAGCTTCCGTTCCGCGGCGCCTGGGAACGTCAGTTCGCCGACCACAGCGGTTGAGGCTTCTTCGCACGCGCCGGCCCCGGATCGTGCTAACCTCCGCCCGATGAACGTCCTCGTCAGCGGTGGTTCCGGGTTCGTCGGACGCGAGATCGTCCGGCAACTGGTCGCGGCCGGGCACCGCGTGCGGGTGCTGTCGCGCGGGTTCCGCCGCCTCGATTCTGCGGTCCGGTCCGTCCGCGGCTCCGTGCTGGACCCCGGATCTTTGCCGGAGGCCTGCGCGGGTTGCGACGCGGTGGTCCATCTGGTCGGCATCATCAGCGAGATCGGGGGGCAGACCTTCGAGCGGGTCCATATCGACGGCACGCGGAACATCCTGGCTGCCGCCCGGGCCGCCGGTGTCCCGCGTTTCATCCACATGAGCGCCTTGGGCACCCGTCCCGACGCGGTGTCCCGCTATCACCGGACGAAATGGGCCGCCGAGGAAGCCGTCCGCGCCAGCGGGCTCGATTGGACCCTCTTCCGGCCGAGCCTGGTCTTCGGTCCCGGCGACCATTTCGTGGGCCTTTTCGCACAGATCAGCCGCTGGTCGCCCGTGTTGCCCGTGATGGGCGACGGCCGGGCCCTGCTCCAACCGGTGGCGGTGGACGAGGTCGCGCGCTGCTTCGTCGGCGCGTTGACGGAGCCCCGGAGCATCGGCGGGACATTCGACCTGTGCGGCAGCCAACGACTGAGCTTCGACGCGGTCCTTGATGCCATCTTGGCGGCCACGGGACGGCGTCGGATGAAGCTCCACATCCCGCTGCCGATCGCGCGCTGGCAGGCCACCCTGATGGAAGTGGTGTTCCCCTGTGTCCTTCGACGGCCGTCGCCGTTGAACCGCGACCAGTTGATCATGCTTTCCGAGGACAACGTCGGCGACCCTGTCCCGGCCGGACAGATGTTCCGATATCGACCGACCGGGTTCCGGGACGGGATCAGGCCCCTTTTGGCCTGAATCCGCGAAGATCCCAGGGCCGCGCCGGCCGCGGTCGGTGATCGTGGGAAGAAAACCGTTGAACCGAAGTCAACCCCGCCTAGTATCCGCCCGCCTTCAACGGCAAATCGGTCGGGGCGTAGCGTAGCTTGGTAGCGCGTCTGAATGGGGTTCAGAAGGTCGTGAGTTCAAATCTCACCGCCCCGACCATCTTCTCCTGCAACGGGTTGCGTTTAGAACTCCCGGAGTTACAACACCCAGTTACAACATTTCCACCAAAGTCACCCGCGTTTGGCTAGGTCTGGAACTGCCGATTCGGTCTGTAACCAGAATGCCGGCTTGGTCAGCGGTGGCCGAGGCGAACCCTTCCTGATTCCGGGTTGCCCGGTGTGGCCTAAACGCCAAGGGTGCGCGTCCGGTGTCGGTGGCGTCCGCCTCGCGACGTAGCAACCGAAGCATCCTTTCTTGCGGCGGGTCGGCGCTCCGGGTGCCCGGTGACCCCCTCTTTTGGGGGCGGCCTGTGTTTGTCGGTGGGGGCGTTAAAAATTTTCCGTTCCATGAAGCAATCCCGGAAGGCATCGCTGCCGAGCCCAAACCCTGGCGTGGAAATCAATCTGCCTCGTGAGGCATGGGATTTTGCGGACAAGGACCGGTTGCCCGAAGACGAATGTGAAGCGGCGTACATCTGGGAATTCTGTCTTGGCCTTGGAGGAACGCGAAATCGGGATGCGTTGTTGGCGGACAAGGCGGGATTAAGACGACAGCAGGAAGTCTGGCAGAGTCCCGCGTTTCAGGAGTGGTTCAAGACCCATCCGTGTCCTGAACCCTCTGCGGATGATTCACCACTCGACGAATGGCAGGCCGCCGCGCTCGAAGCGTTTCCCGGATGCTTGTATGTGCCGAAGCTGAAGGGGCTGCACCAGCATATCGTCTCTTGGATCTTCGACTGGCCGGAGTTTCCAGCGCTGCATTGGCAGCAGATCGACAAGACGGTGCGAAGCAGCAGCGAGCGACGTCGTCCTAAGGACGGGATGCGCCGCTGGCAGATGGGGCCGGAACGGCGGGAGGCGGTCGAGTTTGGGACGGTTCCCGGCGGGTTTATTCTGGCGGAGGACGGAATCGGTTGGGTGTCCGCCGTTGAACCGGGGTTCGCGAGCCTTCAACGATTCATCGATGGGCCTCACCGTGGCTATCAGCAGACAACAAAGACGCCGTGGGGATTGGCTGGCGACAACCGGTGGGAAGAACTCCGAATGGTGCGGGTCAACTGGTCGCGGAGTAACAGAAAGTTGAAAGCCGATTTCGCGGAATGGCTTAAAGACAACCGTCCCGATGACCGACAGGATCTATCCATCAGTAACCCGAAATTCAGCCGGGGTACAACGCATCGGGAGAAGCTAAAGGCGCTCGGGGCGGCAAGAGTGTTGGCGTTCTTCAATGGCAAAGCGGCCAAGGCTTTGAAATTCGCCGAAAAGCCGGAGAACCACATGCTCCCGGTGGAACACAGCAGTTGGAACAAAGCGGAAAAAAAAGCCGTCAGATTCCTCCGTGAGTTCGACCTTCGGATTTTTGGCTGAGTCAGCTCAGCGGCAACAAGCGTTCCCCGCTGCCCGAGGTAGTTTGGGTGGCGCTATGAACGCAATTGACTCGACTGGCACCGACAAACCCACGGTTGTCCCGGCCCCGGCCCCGGTGAAGCGCCGCTCCTCACTGTCCCCGACCTTGGCGGACAGAATCGCCGAACGGGACGGCTTACTCCCGGTTTGGATCCGCTGTCCCAAGTCGGGACCGGAACATTTCTCGGGGTTCAGCCGCTCGAAGCTCTACGAACTCGCGGGTGATGAAAAGATCCGGTCGGTAAGCATCCGGGAGCCGGGGCAAGTCCGAGGCACGCGGCTGTTTCACCTCGGCTCGATTCTGGAGTTCGTCGTCCGCTGCGAAGAGGAAGCGAACGCCTCCACGGCCGGGACGGAAGAGAGGGCCGAATCGTGAACCCCTCGCCGCTAACGGAAGGGCCGGGGTCCGCTCTTCACAGCGGACACCCGGCCGAGACTCAGAATCTACGTCGAGGAGGATGCTCTTCTCGTCGTAAGTTTGCAAACGTAAACACCCGTCGCTGCGGCGCGTACACGTTCTCGGACGTGCATGCGCAGAAAGAGGCCACGAGCTGGAAAGGAGGCCTCCGATGACCACGACCTCCTATCCTCCGGCGTTGCCCTCCGTCCCCGAGCAGGAAATCCGCGCCGTCGGCAATGTCTTGATCGCGATCGACACCAACGCGACCGATGCCCGTGAGTGGACCGCTCGATTGCGGCCGGAACTCTTCCATGAGCACAGCAACGCCTTCGTGGCCTTGCATCGCATCACGGCACCGGACGCAGCGTTCACGATCCCGGGCTTTGTTGCCGCGCTCGCGGAGGTTTCACAACTCGACCACGGCACCGCCGCGGCACGCGCCAGCGTCTACACCGACACTCAGAAGGCGGCCGGCCTCGCCGACGATTTCGATGCCGCGCTGAGACTCTTGGAACACACGGAAGCGCAGCGGCGGAAGATCCAAACCGGTCGGCGGATGATCGACGACGCATGGGAGGGTCGCGGCTTGGATCTCTGCAATGCGGCGCACGTTCCGCTCCTGAACTTCCTCAAACCCTCCCAAATCCTAGCTTGGAAGCCTGCGTTGGACCATTGCCTCGTGGGCGAGGCCTTGATTGCGCGCGGTGAGGTGGTCCTGATCGCCGGTGCGGCCGGTATCGGTAAGAGTCGCGCGGCGTTCGCGCTCGCGGTGTCTGGCGCGACGGGTGGGGATTGGTTGGGGCAACCGGTTCGATGCCTGTTCCGCAGCTTGTTCATCCAAAACGAGAACGGCATGCACCGGCTCCACTCCGACTTCGTCGCGCTGAAATCGGCAGGTGTAGATCTAGAAGGGGCGGTGGAAGTGCTCGCGTCCCCCGACGTTGGCCTAGCGTTCGGTCGGCCGGATTTCCGAGCCGAAGTGTTGGCCGCCTGTGAACGGCTACAAGGGGGCGGGCATCCATTGCTGGTCATCGTGGACCCGTGGACGGAATGCACTCAGGGCGACGACAAGGAAGGCTATCAGACCGCGCTCAGGAACATCAAAGCGAGCCTGCCCAAAGGTGACGACGCACCCGGTCTGGTCATCGTGTGCCACACTCGCAAGCCCAAGGAAGAGGAGCGGGCGAGCGGCAGGAGCCTTCTGAACACCATCGCCGGCAGCTACTCCATCGGCAGCGCTGCCCGGGCAGCCTTCGTGCTCCAAAAGGTGACCGACGAAGCCGCTGACCCGCGCCGCGTCTGGTCCTGTTGCAAGGCGAACAACTGCGAGATGCCTGCGCCGACCGCTTGGACTTGCGAGGATGCCGGCTTCGTGGCCGTACCTGATTTTGATTGGGACGAGTGGCGCGGTGGCAACGCCAAACCGGCAGGTCGGCCACCCAAGGTGACGGAGGCCCATGTCCGGGAAGCACTCGTGGGAACCATCCTCATCACGAAGAAGGGTCTGGCTCTAAAGCTCATGGAGCTGGCCAAGTGCGTCCAGAGTAAAGCCTACGAAGCGATAGACCGGCACACGAAATCCGGGCTGCTCACGAAGGACGGCGACGACTATCGGCTAGCTGGTTGAATTCCCGGAATCGACCCCGCACGGAGACAGCGGCCACCAAGGGGGTAAAGCTGCGTTCCCGAAACTTCCGGGAACCATTTCGGGAAGGTTTTCCCGATTCCCGGAACCCCTAAGGGTATCGGGATTTCGGGAAGAGAGCCCGAGGTGAAGACACGGATGCGGATAGCAGAGTCACCGTCCGATGATTCGCCATCGCCCTGCGTTGTCGTACCTGAATAGCTGAGGAAAGCGTGGTTCGTTCAAGATACGTTGAACCTGCGCGTAACTCAGGTCGCAATCAGCGACAATTTTGTCAATCATAGCTCCCTCCGGTCTGACATCAAGATAGTCGCACACCAATCTCCGCCCAGCGGTTTCAAGAGGCTCATTCACTGTCATTTGTGGCAGAGAGGGTGTATCAGTAGCGGCTGTTTTAGCTGTAATTTTAGGTATTGAATTATTAATCGCGGAGATTATTGGAGCTATGACGCAACGAAGCGCAGAGAAGATTCCAGCTATGAGGCAAAAGAGCGCATAGAGTGCAACAACCGCCACGTTGAAAAGAATTACGGCGGCGATTCCGAACATCGCCAAGGTGAAGAGGATTTTGAAGATGATGACGGCAATCTCGAACATGGCCCGCCTTTAGGAAGGTTCTGGGATTAGAGACGTTCGAGGGTCAAGATGAGGGCACCGTTGAATCCGAATCACGGCAACTCGATCACGCGATAAAGCCGGTCCGCCTTGCCGAGAACGTCCTCGTTCCGCGTCATGCGGTCGCCGGTCCCAAGCACGGGGGAGCCGAGGTTCTGCCAACTCGACGGGTTGGTCGTGTCCGAGAACTGGATCTGGTAGGTCTTGGTGGAATCGGCGAACCAACTCAGATGGACGCTGGCGACTTCGATGTTGAGCGCAGCGGTCGGCAGTTCCACCACACCGAGGACTCCCAAGCCGAGGTTGTAGAGGTCGTTCCATTTCCCGGTGACCCCGCTCATTTGGCCGTAGTGCTCGTTCCCACCCGCGTTGTTCGGTTCGTTGGGCTGCCAGTTGG
>CANGMH010000076.1 GCA_947454005.1 Verrucomicrobiota bacterium | reverse complement strand
CCTGGCCCGGCCGTCGCAGCCCCCAGTGCCCGAGCGCCTGGATCCGGAGCGCGGGCACCATCGTCTCCGGGACCGCCGCCAAGAAATCCGCCGAAGGCAGCGCCGCCACGAGATGCCCGACCACGTCCAACCCGCTTCCCGGGACCAGCCGGTTGCGGCGCAACCCGCCGCCGATCTGCACGCGGACGAGCGCGGGCTCCTGCGTGCCGTCCTCCAAGGCCGCGGAGAATCCCGGGTCGCTCGGACGCGCCCGGAACGGCGCTCCCCTCAACGAGGCCGCCATCGCGGACACCGGTTCGCCCATGGCGAGCCGGCGCGCGACCGCCGCGACGATGTCCGTAGGGCCGGATCCGTCCGCTCCGGGGTCGGCGAAGTTCTGGAGCCAATCCACCGGCAACCCCACCGCCCGCAGCTCATCCAGGCCGGCGGCGCCGTTCGTTGCGAAGCGCGCCGGCCCCGAACGGTCGAGCACCACTGCGAGCGTCGGCAGCAGGCCGTCCGTCGCGAGGTGCGCCTCGATCCATGCCGCGGTCGCCCGCAGCGCGGGGGACGCATCGGACGGCAGCGTCGCGGGACGCCTCGCGTCCGCCGGCCCCGTCAACGGTGCGCGATATCCAGGCAGCGGCCGGATCTCATCCGCCGCCGGCATCGGCTGACCGGAAGCGACCACGGAGGTGTCCGGCAAGAAGACCCGCACACGGCTGCGCGGCGCCGGATCCCGCGCCTGCGGATCGAGCGTCCCGCCGACCGGCGCGTCGACGACGCGGAAGGCCGACCGGGCGCGGGCCCCGAGGACCGCGCGAGCCGATCCGGTCGTCGGAGCGGCGGTGACGCGGTCGTGGACAACTGTGAACGCAAGCAGCAGGAACCATGGACGGAAGAACCGGGACATCCCGTCCCGATATGGGCACCACCGCGCGGTGCCGGCTTGGACCTGCTTGCCCTAATCGGAGACACGTGCGGGAAAATCTACGCCGATTTGGCCCGGAGCCGGCGGCGGAACTGTTGCGGCGGCACGCCATACGCCCGTTTGAACTGGGCCGCGAAATGGCTCTGGTCGCAGAACCGCAGCATCTGGGCGATGTCCGCCAACGATGCCTCGCCCGCGAGCATCTCCTTCGCGCGCACCAACCGTTGGCGCACGAGATAGCGGTGGGGCGGTTCGCCGATGGACCGCTTGAACAACCTCGCGAAATGCCACGGGCTCAATCCGGCCACGCCGGCCAGCGCCGACAGCGGAAGGTCGTCGAGCAGATGCGCGTGGAGATGCTCCAGCACGCAGCCGAGCTGCGGATGCCCCAGCTCCGGCGGCTCCGGCATCGCGGCGGAACGCGCGTTGTAGTGGCGCAGGAGGTGGCCGGCGAGCGCGGTGGCGAGCGATTCGCCGTAGATGCGGCCTCCCGGCGCGCCCGCGGCCGCCTCGGTCCGGAGCGCGCCGACGAGATGCTCGAGCAGCGGGTCGTCCATCGCCATCCGCGGCACGATCTCCGGCGGCGGTCCGGACGCTCCCGTGTCCGCGGCCAAGGAGACGAACTCCGGCGTGAGCGACACGCCGACCCAGCGGCTCCGGGTGCTGAAGCGCGCCGAATGCGGTGCCCCCGCCGGCACCACCGAGACCTGTCCCGGCCGGATCTCCAGCGTCCGGAGAGGCCCGTCGCAGCGCCATTCCACCGGCACCGTGTCCCGCAGCTGGAGCGCGATCATGTGGTTCAGGCAGCTGACCTCATCCACCGCGAACCCGTCGACCTCGTGCTCCTCGACGAGGCAATCGCGCCACGGGGCCGCCGCGCTCGAGAGCAGCGGCATCGAGGGCACCGCGACGCGGCGCTGCCCCGTCCTCAGATCGGTCAGGAGTTCACGGCGTCCCTGCATGGTTCACAGACGTCATCGTCCGCGTCATGTGACGGCCGTCGTGAGCAGCGGTTACGAAGATCTTCAGGCGTGCCGAATATTTTCAGCCACGCCCCCGGGATCCGGTCGGTGCCTCCTTGGCTGCCATGGAGGCCTTCGACCTCGCCATCCTCACCTCGGTCCCGCGAGGCAGTAGAGGCTCTTGCGGCCGCGCAGGAAGATCTGGTCGCCGGCGAGCGCCGGCGACGCGTCGAAACCGTCGTCGAGCCGGTTCGAGGCGAGGACCTCCAGCTTGTCCGATCGCTTCAGCACCAGCGATCCGCCGTCGCGGCCGGCGAGATAGATGCGGTCGGCGGCCCCGACCGGCGACGCGTACACGCCGGATATCCCGGGCAGGCGCTCGGCATCGACCTGCACGCGGCCGTCCTTGGCGTCGACGACCGAGAGCATCGCGTCGTTGCCGCGGACGAAATACAGCTGGTCGCCGTAGAGCACGGGCGAAGGCACGTACGGCGTGTTCTTGCCGAGGCTCCAGGCGATGGCGTCGGTCCCGGTGAGGTCGCCGGTGCGGCCGAGCGTGATGCCCTGCAACGCGGATCCGCGGAACCCGCTCATCACGTACACGCGGCCGTGGCCGGCGACCGCGGACGGGATGGCGTTGGCGGTCTGGCCGCCGGCTTCCCAGAGCAGGGCGCCGGTCGCGAGGTCGTAGCCGCGGGCCTTGCGGGTGCCGTTGACGACGACCTGCTTCTTGCCGGCGTGCTCGACGACGAGCGGCGTGCACCAGCCGGTGGGTTCGTCGCGCTTGGCGCGCCACATCTCCTTCCCGTCGCGTTTGCCCAGGGCGACGATGAAATCCTCGCCCTCGTGGTCCCAGAGCACGACGACCGTGTCGCCCGACAACGCGGGCGAGCTGCCTTCGCCGAAGCTGTTCCGCGTGCGCATGTCGCCGAGGTCTTTTTCCCAGAGCAGCTTCCCCTTCAGGTCGTAGGCGTAGGTGCCGAAGGAACCGAAATGCGCGATGAGCACCTCGCCGTCCGTGACCGGCGAGCCCGACGCGAAATCGTGGTCGGGATGATGACCCTCGTGCGGCACCTGGGTGCGCGGCGAACGTTCCCAGAGCGTCTTCCCGGTCGCACGGTCGAGCGCCATGACGACGAACCGCTGTTCGGTGACGGTCTCGCCGCCGCCACCGCCGCCGCCGCGACGGCGACCTCCGTCGGTCGGCGCGGGAGACGGGGCCGGTGCTGCGGGCGCGGCCACCGCCGGATTGTCGGTCGGGACCGCGGCGAGGATGAACACCTGGTCGTCCCAGACGACGGGCGACGCGGACCCGTGGCCGGGCAACGCGACCTTCCAGCGGATATTCTTGCTCTCGCTCCACTCCAGCGGCGGACGCGCCGTGGCGGAGACGCCGTTGCCGGTCGGGCCGCGCCACGACGGCCAGTTCTGGTCCGCCGGCGCCGCGAGCGCGGCGCCGCAGGCCGTCCACGACGCGGTCGCGGCGATCAGGAACGGCACGATGGGGCGGAAGGCGGGCTTCATCGCGGGTGAAGACCGGCCGGTCGTGGCGGAGGTTACCGCTCGGAACCAATCCCGGATCCGGTTTCCCGGGTCCCGCGCGGGGCGTCCCGTCACGGCCGGGCTATGAACCCGTGGTACATCCCCATGTAGTAGGGCAGCAGGAACACCGTGCCCCCGCCCAGTTCTTCGGCGGCGCCGCCGTAGTCGAGTTCCCACGGGTCCGTGTTCCAGTGGCCGAAGTAGCGGTTCTCCACCGGCAGGACCTTGCCGTCCACGCGGTGGCCGCGGCCTTGGTCCTTCGAGTCGTAGAAGTCTTTCGAGCCGGCGATGCCGAGCCGCGCCACGTCGAGCCGGTGCGAGTTCTTCATCGACCACTTCAACCGGTCGAGCGGGAATCCGCGGAGGGTCGCCATCGCGCCGTCCGACCAGTCGCCGCGCGGCGACAACGGGAAGGTGCCCCAGACGTTGGTGACGTTCCGACCGAGCCCGTGCGCCGCGTAGGCGAAGTCGAAGAACGGGTTCATCTCCGGCTCCTCGTTCTGCCAGTAGGCGAAGAACGACGACCGGACCGCGTTCTTCAGCGCCTCGTCCTTGGAACAACGGAGCAGCGTGTAGAAGCACATGAAGGCCATCTCGTCGTCGGACTGGTTCCCGGAGCCGGGCCCCGACTGGACCTTCGGGAACATCAGGTTCTGTCCGTAGCCGTGGCGGTCGACCAGCTCGCGCGACGCGGCGGCGTACTTCGCGTCGCCCGTGAGGTGCTCGGCGACGGCGAGATAGGTGAGCATGCTCAGCGAGTTCAATCCGCGCTCGGCCCACCAGCGCGGATCGCCGTTGAGCGATGCCGGCGCGTAGACGCCCCAGCGCGTCGGCCGGCCGTCGTGGTCGGTGAGCGTGAATCCGTGCGCGATGATGTGGTCGGTGAGGTCGCGGACCACTTCCCGCACGCGCTCCTTCTCGGTCTCGGTGCCGGCCACGAGGTCGTGGTAGAGCGCGTAGAAGAAGTAATGGCCGTCCAACTCGTCGCTGCTGGTGTCGGATTTCCAGTACCACTTGCCGTCGGCGCTTTTCGGCCAGCGCGGTGCGTAGGCCTTCCAGAGCGCGTCCTTCTGTTGCTCCGCCCCGTCGGCCGCGGGCTGGCCCTCGTTCGGGTCGGGCAAGGACGTGGACCGGACGCTGCGGGCGACGAAGCCCTTGGGCGCCGCGGGCGTCCCGCCTTGCGTCACCTTCTGCAGGAAGCGCAGCGCCTCGAACGCCTGCTTGGCCCGCGCCCTCGCCTTGGCATCGCCGGTCGCGCCGACCGCGAAGCATTCGCCCGCGCCGTACATCGCGGTCCATAGTCCGTCGTTGTCGGAGTCGACGAGGTCCGCGGACATCTTGTCGCCCGGTGTCCGCAGCGGCGCCTCGGCGACATAGCCGAACTCCGTCCGCTTCACGTGGCGCTCGATCTCCGATTCGTAGAGGTCGGCCTTGGCCGCGAGGGTCATCGTGCGCCGGCCGATCACGCCGATGCCTCCCGGCGTGGCGAACCACGCGTCGCCCGCGGCGTCCACCGCGACCTGGCGCACCTCGTCGTCCGGCAACCAGCGCGGGCCCTGGCGATAGTGGAAATCCCGGCCGTCCCAGCGGATCGCGCCGAGCCGCGTCCCGAACCACACGTCGTCGCCCGTGCCGGCGGCGATGCCGGTGAAATCGTTCCACGGCAGGCCGTCCTTGCCTTCGCGGAACTTCCAGCCGTCCTTCTCGCGGCAGACGACGCCCGCTTTGGTCGCGAACCACAGCCGTCCCTTGGCGTCGAACGTGACGCCGAGCACGTCGCCCGTCGTCCAGGAGCGTCCGACCGGATCGATCGCCTGCTGCGCCTCCCAACCGTTCGCGACCCTGCGGAACAGGCCGCCGCTCGACGCGAGCAACACCGCGCCATCCGGAGCGACGGCCAGCTGGTTCACGCGGAACTTGCTGGGCCAGCCTTGCGAGACCATCCGGCCGTCGCGCACGAGATACGGGTCGGCCTCCGTCACGAGCCAGGTCGTGGCGCCGGAGCGCACCACCTGCGTCACCGCGGCCCACGGCAACGCCACCGTGACCGGCGCGCCCGCCGCGTCGGCGAAGACGAACTCCCGCTCCGACTTCGGCGTGAGCGCCGGGAGCACGCTCCAACGGCCATCGGCCAGGCCGCTCCATCGGCCGCCCGCGAAGACCCGCGGCGGACCGTCGGCGGTGAGGTCGAGGAGGCGGACGTCGGCGGAGGGCAGCCCTTGGGCGGTGCCGTGCCGCAGCGCCACCTCCTGCCGGAATTGTTGCGGCGCGGGCAGGACCTCCGCGGCCCGGGAGACCGGTGACAGGAACGTGACGAGGGAGACGAGGAAGATCGGGATGCGCATAGCCGGTCGGACCGGCCTGACGCCGGTATGCGCGGAGAATTCAAAGGCTTCGCCGCGCACGCAAAGGAAGAGCGCCGCGGGTGAGGGGAAATACGGTCTTCGCTTCGGTCTTCTCCATCGCCCACCGCATCGCCATGGGACATCAGCGTCGCGGGCTCCGCGCCTCCGCGGCCCCGTCGCCTGCGGTCAGTTCAGGGCGACGCCGCGGCGGGCGTAGGTCGGCTCGTCGAGGTTCTCGCCGTTGCGCTTCACCGGCTCGGTCTGCGCGAAGCGGCTGATGGAGACGACCTCGAAGTTGAAGAGCGTCTGCGTCGTCTTCTTGCGCTGGAGCTTGTTCTTGATCTGGCGCTGGGCGAGGTCGCGTTTCTGCGAGTCGGTCAGGTCCGGCGCGGGCGGGACGAACTTGGGGCCGCTCCGGCCCGAGGGGAGGTCGTCGCCGGCGATCGATTCGAAGCGCATCGGCGGCTCGTCCGACGGCGCCGATGCCTCGGGCGCGGGGCGGGTCTTCGTCTGCGCGGCCGCCGCGGCCTGCGGCGCCGCGAGCGGCGCGGCACCTCCGCGGGTGGCGATGACCGTGACCACGATGCGTCCTTCGAGCGCGGGATCGACCGCGGATCCGGTGACGACCTGCGCGTGCTCGCAGAGGCGCTGGAACTGGTCCTGCACCTCTTGGAGCTCGTCGAAGCGCAGGTCGTTGCCGCCGGCGACCGCGAGCAGCGCCGCATCGGCGTCCGCGAGCATCTGCTCCGCCTGGAGGAAGGGATGCGTCCGCAGTTTCTCGATGGCCTCCCGGGCGCGGGCCGGGCCGCGGGTCTCGACCGCCGCGAACACGCTCTCGGCGTGCCGTCCGCGGAGCAGCCGTTCCAGGTCGGCGAACCCCAGCGGGTTCATCGACGGCCGGTGCAGCAGCCGCCAGAGGCTCTCGACGCTCTGCGCGACCATGACGTTCGCCGCGTCGAAGACCTCGGTGACGAGCGTCCGCTCGTCGAGCATCGCTGCGACGCCCTGGTTGGGCACGCAGATCACGGCGTCGGACGCGGCGCGCAAGGCCTGCAGGCCCTCGGAAGCGTTCGCGTGGCGCAGCGGTCCCTCGTAACGGAACGGCAGCACGGCGACGCCGAGCACGAGCGATCCCGCCTCGCGTGCGACGCGGGCGACGACCGCCGCCGCACCGCCCCCGATGCCGCCCCCGACGCCGGCGACGATGCAGACCAGGCGGACCCCTTCGACGACCTGCCTCAACCGTGCGACGTCCTGCTCGGCGGCCTGCGCGCCGCGGGCGAGGTCGTTGCCGCAGCCTTCGCCGCGGGTCAGGCGCGCGCCGATGGCGGTGTTCTCCGTGCGGCGCAGCCGTCCGAGCGCGGTCGAGTCGGTGTCCACCGCGGCGAACCGCGCACCGTCGAGGCCGGCCGCGGCGAGCAGCTCGGCGATGGCGCCGCCGGCCCGGCCGACGCCGACCACGAGGAAGCCCGTCCGCGGCGCGGGCTCGGGCGCGGTGTCGGCGGAGATGTCGGGACCGGTGGGGTTGTCCATGGCGGGGTCGGTTTCCGGGGTTCAGCGGCGGAAAAGGTTCTGCAAGGTCGACTTCAGGTCGAAGCGGCTCCGGCCGCGGCTCTGCAGGCGCATCGCGCCGTAGCGGACGAGTCCGATGGCGACGGCGAACTCGGGGTTGGCGAGCACGTCGGCCGGGCCGGACACGTTGTGGGTGTGGGCGCGGCCGACCGGCATCTCGAAGACGCGTTCGACCAGCGTCTCGATGCCTCGTGCCCGCGCGCCGCCGCCGCAGAGGACCACCCCGGCGCGGGCGAGCCCGAAGGCGTCGGACTTGGCGAGGTCGCGGGCCACGAGGTCGAGGGTCTCCTCCATCCGCAGCGACATGATCCGGTGCAGGTTCTCGATGCTGACGGTCCGGGGCGTCAGGCCGGTCTCGCCGGGGATGGTGTGGGTCGCGCCCTTCAGCGCCGGATCGTACACCGCGCAGCCCTGCTCGATCTTCAGGCGCTCCGCTTGGTCGATGGGGATGCGCAGACCGCAGGCGAGGTCGTTCGAGACGTGGTCGCCGCCCACGGCGAGGACGCCGGAATGACGCAGCACGCCGCCGTGGAAGAAGGCGTACTCGGTCGTGCCGGCGCCGAGGTCGAGCAACACCACGCCCTGCTGCTTCTGCTCGGGCGTGAGCACGGCGAGCGCGGAGGCGAGGCCGTTGAAGACGGGTTTCACCACGGCGACCTGCATCCCCTGCACGACGCGCCGGGCCGTCTCGATGCGCGAGGTGCGCCCCTGGATCACGTGGACGCTCGCTTCCAGGACGCCGCCGACGAGGCCGACCGGGTTCTCGATTCCGGTCCGGTCGTCGACCTTGTAGTCCTGCCGGACGCTGTCGATCACCTCGTGCTCGGCGGGGCAGTTGAACTGCTTGGCGTTGCCGACCGCGTCCGCGACGTCCTCCGGCGAGATGGTGCGGTCGAACGAGGCGATGGGATGCACGCCGCGGCTGTCGAGGCACCGGACATGGTTGCCGGTGACGCCGAGGTAGACCTCCTGGATCTCGACGTTGGCCTGCTGCTCGGCCTCGGCGAGGGCGGTGCGGACGTCCTCGGCCGCCTTGGTGGTGTCGGTGATCTCGCCCTTGCGGACGCCGCGCGAGGTGCACTGGCCGATGCCGAGGATGGTCAGCTCGCCTTTCGCGCCGGCCTCGCCGACGGCGGCGCAGATCTTGTGGGTGCCGATCTCTAGACCGACGATGACTTGGCCGGGATCAAACATGGCGGCGGGAGGGTCTGCGCCTGGGGGGCGCGGGTTTCAGGGAAGGGGATGCGGCCGGGGCCGCGGCGGCCTCGAGCCAGCGGAGCGGCGGGTTGCCGCGGACGCTGAGGTCGAGGGTGCCGATGGAGAACCGCGCCTCGGGCCGCGTCTTCCGCGCCTCCAACGTGAGTTCGGCGGCGCGGTCGTGGACGGCGCGCCATTCCCGGAGCTGCCGGTCCAGGTCGTCCGGTGTGAGCGTCACCTGCGATCCTTGGGGCGTCAGCGCGGTCAGCACGCCGGGCTGGGAGACGTCCACCGAGACGACCTCGGTGACCGCGGCGACGGGCGAGGCGTCGAAGCCCGCCAGGAAGGTGAGCGCCGAGAGGACCAGCGGGTTGGTGACCGCTTGGCCGGCGGAGAAGCCCGGGGCCTTCATCCCGGTCAACGTCGGCAACGCCGCCTCGCCGGCGATGATTGCTTCCGGTGCGCGGCCGTCCTCGAACGGCAGCAGCACGTGCCCGGAATCGTCGAGCAGGTAGCACGCCTGCACGCCGCCGATCGGCGGCAACAGGACACGGGCGACGGGCACGCGCTCGCGGACCGAGATGCGCAGCGTGTCGGGGTACTCGAGCGCCACGGTCGCGGCCTCGACGCGCGGATGCCGGAGCAGCCGTTGCCGCATCGCGAAGACGTCGATGGTCATGACGTTTCGGCCCGGCTGGACGCCGGCGAGCCGGCTGATCTCGTCCTCGGTCAGCACGCCGTCCCGGGTCACGTCGACCTTCCGCAGCGCGAGCGACCGGACCTGGTAGAGCCATTGCTCCTTGGCGAGGCGCAGCGCGAATCCGCCGCCGACGACGAGGCCGGCGGTCAAAAGCAGGAAGACCAACGGCTTCGACCACCAACGTCCGCGGCGGCGCCCGACCGTGGCGTCCCCGGTCGCGGCGAAGAGCGTGCTCCCGGTGTCGCGTCGCCGGTTGCGTGTCGAGCGTCTGAAGAGGTTGGCCATGGCGGGTCAGTCGGGGCGTCCGGACCGGAGCGCGAGGTCCACCATCCGCTGGCAGAGCTGGGCGAAACCGATCCCCGCGGCGGCGGCGGCCTTCGGCAACAGGCTGGTCTCGGTCATGCCGGGAAGCGTGTTCACCTCGAGCACGACCGGTGAACCATCGGCGCGGACCATCACGTCGACGCGGCCGTAGTCGCGTCCGCCGACCGAGCGGAAGGCCCCGAGCGCGGCTTCCTGGATGCGCGCGGTCGTCGCCGCATCGAACGGCGCGGGGCAGAGATACTCGGTGCGGCCGGCGGTGTACTTGTTCGTGTAGTCGTAGGCGCCTTGCTTCGGCCGGACCTCGACCACCGGCAACGCCTGTCCGTCGAGGATCCCCACGGTGGTCTCGCGACCGACGATCCGCGTCTCCATCACGACCTCGCCGCCGAACCGCAGCGACTCGGCGAGGGCCCGCGGGAGATCCGCGGCCGCGTCGACGAACTGCAGCCCCACGCTGCTGCCTTGGCGCGTCGGCTTGAGCACGACCGGCGGCAGCCAGCCCTCGGGCCACGCGGCCACGGAGTTGAAGACGACGAAATCCGCCGTGGGCACGCCGGCCGCGATGCAGCGGCGCTTGGTGACGACCTTGTCGAAGGCGAACAGGCTCGCGGCCACGCCGCACCCGGTGTAGGGCACGCCCAGCTGCTCCAACTCGGCCTGAACGGTGCCGTCCTCGCCGTAGGTGCCGTGCAGCGCCAGCACGGCGACATCGGTGCCGGCGGGCAACCGTAGCGCGCCGGGCAACGGGTGCACCTCATGGACCGTGTGGCCGAGCGACCGCAGAGCCTTCGCCATCGCGGCACCGGAGCGCAGCGAGACCTCGCGTTCGGCCGAAGGGCCGCCGAGCAGGACGGCGATGGTGAGCGGATGTGCCATGGTCAATCTTCCCCGACGATCTCCACCTCGGTCTCCAGCTCGACACCGCGGGCTTCGCGCGCGCGGGCTCGGACGAGGTCGATGAGTCCGAGCACGTCGCGGGCGGTGGCACCGCCGAGGTTCACGAAGAAGTTCGCGTGGACGTCGCTGACCATCGCGGCGCCGACGCGCGTGCCCTTCAGGCCGAGCTCGTCGATGAGCTTGCCCGCGGGGAGCGTCGGCGACGGGTTCTTGAAGGTGCAGCCGGCGCTCGGCTGGGCCGGTTGGGAATCCCACCGTTTGCGGCTGTAGGCGTCCATCGTCGCCTTCACCGCCTCGGCGTCCGCCGGCACGCCACGGAGCAGCGCGCCGATGGCGATGGCCTCCTTGAGCAGGGGGCAGGAGCGGTAGGTGACCGGCACCTCGGCCGCCGGGACGTCGTGGACCTCGCCGTCGCGCGTGGCGTAGCGCAGGCGTTCGACGACATCGAAGGTCCACGCCTGCATCGCGCCGGCGTTCATGCGGAGCGCTCCGCCGAGCGAGCCGGGGATGCCTTCCAAGAACTCCAGCCCGCCGAGCCCCGCGCGGCGGGCCTCGGTGGCGATGACCTTCAGCTTGGCGCCGGCGCCGGACCGGACGTGTCCGTCCTGGACCTCCACCGCGGAGAAGGCGGTGTGCGCGAGCGAGACCACGACACCGCGGATGCCGCCGTCGCGGACGAGCAGGTTCGAACCGCGGCCGAGCACGAAGAGCGGCACGCCGGTTTGCGCGCAGATCTCCAGCACGGTGCGGAGCGTGTGCTCCGAATCCGGTTCGACGAAGATGTCGGCCGGGCCGCCGACGCGCAGCGTGGTGCGTCGCGCGAGCGGTTCCGAGCGCCGGAGAAGCGCCTCCAACGGGAGCGCGCCCTGGAGGTCCTCGTACGCGTCGATCACCCGGATCGCCAGTTCGGCGGACGATTCGGAGGCACCGGTCGGCGTGAACGGCGCGAGGGTGAGCTTGTTCATGCGGCGGCCTCCTTGGGCGTGCGGATCCGGGGCTTCACCGGCATCGGGCGCGACGGGGCGGGCGAGTGGAACTGGGAGGTGAGCGCCAAGATCCGTCCGGCGATCAAGGACGCCGCGTCCGGCGCGTGCAGATGGGCCGCGGCGGCGGCCATCGCCTCGCGTCGCGCGGTGTCGGCGAGGAGGTGGCGGACCGCTCCGGTCAGTTGTTCCGGCGTCGTGCGGCTTTGAACCAGCGTCTCCGACGCGCCCGTCGACGTGAAGGCGGCGGCGTTGTGAGATTGGTGGTCGTCGACCGCGGCGGGGTAGGGGATGAGCAACGACGGCACGCCCATCGCCGCCAGTTCCGCCAGCGACGAGGCGCCGCTCCGGCTGACCGCGAGGGTCGCCGCTCCGAGGAGGAGCTCCATCTCGGAAAAGAACGGCCGGACGCGCGCGCGTCGACCGAGCGGGGCGTAGGCGGCCTTCACGGCGTCGAGTCCGGCGGTTCCGGTGAGGTGGAAGAACTGGAGCTCCGGGAACGCGGCCGCGAGCCCGGGCAGGGCCGCGGTGACGAGGCGGTTCACCCCTTCGGCGCCTTGGCTGCCGCCCATCACCAGCAGCACCGGCTTGTCCGGATCGAGTCCGAGCGCCGAGCGTGCGCCGGCGGGATCCATCGCCGCGAACTGCGGCCGGACCGGCGTGCCCGACACGGTGACGCGGGGGTTCCAGAGACGACCGGCGGCCTCGGGGAAACCGACGAAGCATTCGTCCACGACGTGCGCGAGCCAGCGGTTGGCCCGGCCCGGGATGGTGTTCGATTCGTGGAGGAAGGTGACCGCGCCGGCCCGGCTCCCGGCGAGCACCGGCGGAGCGCTGGTGAAACCGCCCATCGCCAGAACCGCGTGCGGCGGCGCTTCGCGGAACGCGCGCCGGGCGGCGAGGAAGGACCGGACGCCGGCGGCGGCGAAGGCGGGCAGGTTGCCGCCGGCGAGGCCGATGGCCGGGAGGGTGACGATCTCGAACTCGTCCGCGAGGCACCGGACCGCCTGCTGGTCGACGTCCTTCGGCGAGACGAGAAGGCTCACGTCGCAGCCGCGCGCGACGAGCTCTTGGCCGACCGCCAGGCCGGGGAACAGATGGCCGCCGGTGCCACCGCACGCGATGGCGACACGGAACGATGGCCGGGCGGTGTTCATCCGGGCATGTCGGTGTCGACGGTCCCGAACGGATCGCCCGAGATCCGGGCGCGGGCCCCGGTCGGTATGCCTTGGCGGGCCACGCTCACGAGCAGCCCGGTGAGACCCAGCATGAGCACCACGCCCGTGCCGCCGCGGCTGACGAACGGAAGCGGCATGCCTTTGTTCGGGAGCAGCGCGGTCACGACGCAGAGGTTGATGGCGGCCTGGGCGGCGATGACGAACGTGATGCCGCCGGCGAGCAGCATGCCGAAGGTGTCCGGTGCGGAGTGGGTGACGCTCGCGCCGCAGACCAGGATCACCACGAACACGCCGACGACGCCGAGCGTGAACGGCAGTCCGAGCTCCTCGCCGATCACCGGGAAGATGAAATCCGTGTGCTGCTCCGGTATGTTGAACTTGTGCGCACCGCGGCCGAGGCCGGTGCCGGAGACGCCGCCCGCACCGAGCGCATAGAGCGATTCGTTGACCTGGAGGTTCCCGTCCCGGTCGGCATCCATCTTCTTGTCCACGGGCCTCGACATGGAATCGAGCCACGTGGTGACGCGCTTCTTCGCGTAGGGGCTCTGCGAGACGAGCAGGGCGAAGCCGACCGCGCAGACCGCGGCCGGGATGACGACGTGCTGCCAGCGGACGCCGGCGACGAGCATCAGGAGGAAGGTGACGAGGCCGAGCAGCGCCGCGGTGCCCTTGTCGGGCTCGACGATGATCAGCGCGAGCGGAACGGCAGCGATGGCGGCCATGCCCAGCACGCCGGAGAAAAAGCCGCCCATCCGGTGCTGGAAGCGGGCCCCGAACCAGGCGAGGGCCACGACGAGCCCTAGTTTCGCGAACTCCGACGGCTGCGTGTGGAACAACCAGCGCTGGGCGCCGTTCATGTTCTTGCCGAGCGGGGAAAGCGTGAGGGCGAGCAGCAGCACGGTGACGCCGTAGACCGGCCAAGCGAACCGTTCGAGCAGATGGTAATCGATGCGCGCCGCCAGCGCGAGGACCGCGAACCCGATGACGCACGCGATGGCCTGCGTCTGCACCCAGGTGTGCATCAGGTTGTCGCTCTGCTTGAGCATCGTCGCGCTCGCCAGCATCGCCACGCTCAAGGCGACGAGCGCGCCGACGGCAAGGAGCAAGGTGGTGATGGTCCGGTTCATGTCGAGAGGGATGCGGGGGGGCGGGGGACAGGATCGCCGCGCATCGCCTTCCGTCGGCGATGCGCGGCGCGGAGCGTCCGGTCAGCGGGGCGGCTGGGCCGACGGCTGGGCCGGGCTCGCGGTCGGGACCGCCGGCGCGGCGGCCGGGGCCGGGGCCGGTTCGGCCGCGGGCGCCGCGGCTTTCGCCGGCACCTTCAACTTCTGGCCGACCTTGATGTCGTTTCCTTTGAGGCCGTTCGCGGCGCGGACGGCCTTGACCGAGGTGCCGAACTTCTTGGCGATCTTGGTGAGGCTGTCGCCGCCCTTCACCGTGTACGAGACCGTCTCGCCGGTCGCGCCCGACGCCGTGTCGGCGGCGGCGCCGGCGTGCTCGGTCTTGGTGCCGTGCGCCGGGGCCGG
>CANGMH010000075.1 GCA_947454005.1 Verrucomicrobiota bacterium | reverse complement strand
GTCGGATGACCTCGACCATCCGTCTCGTCCATGAGCTCAAGCAGGCGCTCTACGTCTGAAAACACGCGTGCCGACGGAGACGCAGCGGGTCAGACGATCTCCACCGGGCACTTCGGGATGGCGTCGAGGAACTGCTGGCCGTAGCGCTTGGTGAGGACGCGGTTGTCGAGCACCACCACGATTCCTTTGTCGTTCTGCGTGCGGATGAGCCGGCCGACGCCTTGGCGGAACTTCAGCACCGCCTCGGGCAGGCTGAAGTCGAAGAACGCGTTCCCTCCCGCGGCCTCGATGCGCTCGAGCCGCGCCTCGGTGAGCGGATGGTCCGGCACCGCGAAGGGCAGCCGCGTGATGATGACGTTGCTCAGCGCGTCGCCCGGCACATCGACGCCCTGCCAGAAGGAGTCCGTGCCGAAGAGCACCGAATCCACGTTGTCCTTGAACTTCTCCAGCATGGCCGAGCGCGGCGTCCCGGTGCCCTGCACGTAGCACTCGATGTCGAGCCGCATGAAGAAGCGCTCCATGCGGCCGGCGACGGACTGCATGAGACGCGTGTTGGTGAAGAGCACGAAGGCCTTGCCGTGGGTGGCGGTCACGAAGCGCTCGATCTGCGCGACCAAGGCGTCCTCGTAGCCGGCGTCGCGCGGGTCGGGCATCTTGCCGGCGATGAAGAGCCGCATCTGTTTCGCGTAGTCGAACGGAGAACCGACCTGGAGCTTCTCCGCCGATTCGCCGCCGACGCGGCGCGCGATGTAGTCGAGCCCGCGCGGCCGCGGCTGTGGCGGGGCAGGGGTTTCTCGGCCGGTGGCGGCATCCTTCGCCGCCGGGCGCGGCGCGGGCGCGGCGGCGACGTTGGTCGCCAGCGTCGCGCTGGTCATGATGATGCTCGTCGCCGAACCGAAGAGCCGGGCGCGGAGGAAATCGGCGACGTCCACCGGCGCGGCGTTCAGCGTGAGGTTGCGCTGCGTGCGGCCCGAGCGCTCGACCCAGTAGACGTGCTCCTCGGCGTCCTGCTTGAGGAACGTCTGCACCGCGTGGCGCAGGTCGGCGATGCGGCGGTTGCACTCCATCAGCTCCTCGCCGGTGTCCTTGTCCTCGGTCGACTGGATGAGCTCGTGGACCTGCTCGCGCAGGCGCTGGAGGGCGAGCGTGAGGTTGTCCTCGACGAGGTCGGGACGCCGGATGCGCAGCTCCTTCCACTGGCCGTCACGGAACGGGGGGCGCGGCGCGGAAGCCTCGGCCTCGGCGGACTTCGGGCCGGCGGACCGGCCTTCGGGCCTGCCCGCCGCTTGGGCGATGGTGTCGCAGGCCTCCTCGATCTTGGCGAAGAAATCGTCGCCCTGTTTGAGCACCTCGGCGACGGACTTGATCGAGGTGCCCTGGCGCAGGACGGACAGCAGGCCCTTCTCGGTGCGCGGGTTCCAGAGCTTCTGCAACGAGTAGCGCATCTGCCCGCTGCTGACGCTGACGCCGATGTGGCGCGCCGCGACCTGCTCGACCGTGTGAGCCTCGTCGAAGATGACGAAGTCGTTCTTGAAGAGCACCCCGCCCTCCTGCTCCTCGTCCACGCCGTTGAGCAGGGTGAAGAAGAGCGTGTGGTTCAGCACGAGCACATCGGCGCCGAGGATGCGTTGCCGCGCGCGCTGGAAGAAACAGGTGCTGCCGGACTTGGCGAAATCGCTCGCGTGGCCGCATTTCTTCGGCGTGCAGAGGCCGCGCTCGGAGCAGACGTGTTCCCAGACCTTCGGGTCGGGTTCTTCGGCGAAATCGCTCAGCGATCCGTCGTGCGTGTCCTTGCTCCACTCGTAGATGCGCTGTAGCTCGGCGACCTCGGGCGAGGTGAAGAGCGCGTCGGATTGCGACATGGCCTTCTGCAGGCGGCGGGTGCAGAGATAGTTCGACCGGCCCTTGAGCATCGCGTAGCTGAAGTCCGCGCCGAGCACCTGTTTGAGCACCGGGAGATCCTTCTCCACCAGCTGCTCCTGGAGGTTGATCGTGTGGGTGCAGATGACCGCCTTCTTCTTCTTGGCGACCGCGAAGAGGATCGCCGGGACGAGATAGGCGAAGCTCTTGCCCACGCCGGTCCCGGCCTCGACCAGCAGATGTCCGCCGTCGGTGAGGGCGCGCGCCACGGCCACGGCCATCTCCTGCTGCTGCGGGCGGAACTCGAAGTTCTTCGCCGCGGAGAAGGGGCCCGTCGCCGAGAAGATGGCGGCGACCTGCGCGACCAGATCGGTCGAGGGTGCGGCGGCGTCTTCTGCGAGCGAGATCACGCGCGGAGTGAACAGCGAAGACGCGGAAGGCGCAAAGGAAGTAGGCGGCGGAAGTGGCCGGACGTGTCCAGGTGTCGGCGGATGTCAGCGGTTGTAGGGCGGTTGTAGGGCGGTTGTAGGGCAGTTGTAGGGCAGGCTTTCCAGCCTGCCGGTTCGGCGGACTTTCCAGTCCGCCGAGAAACCCGTGTGTCCGTGGCGCTCAACATGTCCGCACCGTCCTGGGGACTGACAGTCCCCGGAACCGGCAGGCTGGAAAGCCTGCCCTACGCGGGATGGCGCCGTCGTGCGGTCCGGGCCTGATCGGCGTCCGTGTCCTTGTGGGTCCGGTCCGCACGGTCGCGGAACGAGCCGGACGTTCGTTGAGACGTGCGCGACCGGATTGGTCGTGGTTGCGTCGTCGTCAGCGCGCGTCACCAAGGCGCGCGTGGACAACGAAGACGCGGAGGGCGCAAAGGTGGGCGGCTGCGGAGGTTACCGTGTGTCGGCGATTATCGGCGGATGTAGGGCAGGCTTTCCAGCCTGCCGGTTCGGCGGACTTTCCAGTCCGCCGAATTGGTCGGCTGCCCGGGTGGATGGCGTGCTCACACGGTCCTGGGGACTGACAGTCCCCGGAACCGGCAGGCTGGAAAGCCTGCCCTACATCGGTGCACGCCATGCGCTGTTCCACCGCCAGTCTTCAGCGAGGGCACACAGGCCGGCGTTCACAGGATTCATCTCCGTATAACCCAAGCAGCGACGGAGATCCTCGTCATCGCGGACAAGGTGGTCGAACGATTCCGCCTGCCAGAACTTCTCGCCTGTGCGGCCCAACCGTCGGTTGGCTTCATGGCCGGTGTAGCCCTTCCAGCCTTGCAACACCCGGCTCAACGTCCAACCGGGCAGGGGACGCACGACGACATGGACGTGGTTCGGCATCGCCACCCAAGCCGGCAGATCATAACGTGTGCCCGCGAAGAACCGGAGCGCATCCGCCACGAGTCCGGCGATCTCCGGTTGCCGCAGCCAGCAATCGCCACCGCCCGCGTCGAGGTGCGCGTCCACCCGCGCCGAATACCAACGGAACAGCTCCTCCTGCTCAGGCCATGTGAGCGGACGCTTCGCTGCCAACGCACCCCGCAGGATGCGTCCGCGTTCGTCCTTCAACGCGCGCAACACCTCCGCTGGCAACGTTCCGGCGAGCCGGAACGTGACGAAATAAGCACCACCTTCCTGCTTCAGGTGCGGAAGATGATCGCGGGAATGGAACCCCGCCACCAACCGGTCCGGTTTTGTGGGGGCAGCCTGTGGCTTCATAGGTGGATTCCCTAACATGCGGTTCCAGATGATGCGAGCGCATCGTCATGGTCGGTCGTAGGGCAGGCTTTCCAGCCTGCCGGTTCGGCGGACTTTCCAGTCCGCCGAATTGGTCGGCTGCTCGGGTGGATGGTGTGCTCACACGGTCCTGGGGACTGACAGTCCCCGGAACCGGCAGGCTGGAAAGCCTGCCCTACGCGGTCATGGCACGATCCAAACGTTGCTGCTGACCTTGCCCTGGTCGGCAGCATCCCGCCATGCCGCGTGCAAGTGGTCCGTCCTCGTCGACCACACCGGCCGGGATCCGCCGGGGCCGATGAGCCGCGTGGATCGCAGGGCCGCAGGACTCCGTTGACGGACGGCTTCTCCACTATCAACCATCCTGACGAACACATCTCAAATCATCATGAAACTCCGCACACTCCTGTCCGCATCCCTCGCCCTCTTCAACGCCGTCCTCGCGCACGGCGCCGTCGTCATCGTCACCAGCACGGGAGCCCTGGGGGTGACCGACCACACCGATTGGACCACGCTCGGTTTGCCCGGGACCGCGGTGGCCAGCCCGATCGCCACGAGCACGACCGGAGGCCGGACGTTCACGGCGACCACCGCGGCCGGCGGGGATCTTTATCGGGTCGAGGAGGGAGGAACCACCTGGGGCGGCAACTTTGCCCTCCATGCCGCGGTCCTGGCCAACAACGCGAAGGGCGCGATCACCTTCTCGTTCGCGTCGCCGGTCCGCGGTGCCGGCATGCAGTTCAATTCCTCCTTCGAAGGCGCTTTCACGGCGCGGATCGAGGCCTTCAACTCCGGCAACGTGAGCTTGGGCGCGTTCACCCGAGACGGGAACACGGTCAGGACCTTCGACAACACGGCCATCTTCCTCGGCTTCCTCAGCGACGCGTCGGATGTCTCGAAGTTCACCGTCTCGCTCACAGCCGCACCGTCCGACACCGTGAACGACTTCGCGATCTCCGACGTGTCCATCAACGCCGTGCCCGAACCCGCGGCCTGCGCTGTCGTCACCGGGGGCGCGATGCTGGCCTTCGCGGGCTGGCGTCGTCGCGCGGCCCGGGCCTGAACGGCGTCCGCGTCCTTGCGGGTCCGGTCCGCACGGTCACGGCACTAGCAGGCGTTCATTGAGACGTGCGCAACCGGATCGTTCGTGGGTACGTCGTCTTTTGCGCGCGGGACGAAGGCGCGGTTGTACAGCGAAGACGCGGAAGGCGCGAAGGTTGTCCGCGGCGTAAGTGGTCGGGTGTCAGCTGATGTAGGGCAGGCTTTCGAGCCTGCCGGTTCGGCGGACTTTCCAGTCCGCCGAAATGCTCGGAGGTCCGGGGCGCTCGGGACGTCCGCACCGTCCTGGGGACTGACAGTCCCCGGAACCGGCAGGCTGGAAAGCCTGCCCTACGCTGTCACGGCACGATCCAGACGTTGGTGGAGAGGCCGGAACTGGTGTGCGCGTCGTGCCACGCTTCGCGGAAGCGGCCGCTCGTTGTCTGCTGCACGCTGCCGTCGCCGAGCAGGAGGTTCCCTGAATCGCCGTGGATCGCCCGGGTCCAGCCGAGAAGCATATTGGTTGTCAGCAGAAGCCGACCGGGACCCACGGGTGCGCCGTTGGTCGTGAGGTTCCGGTCGCCCGCCAAGATGGACTGCGGGTTGTCCTCGCGAGCGTCCAGGCCGAGGAAATAGCTCAGGTGCGAGTTGTCGGTGATCTGGGCCCATGTCAGCGGCTTGGCCGCCTGACGCTCCCTGTCAGCGGGGCAAAGCAGCATTCTCGGGGTGCTGAGTTCGTTCGATTGCGAGAGCCAATGGCGCCAGAGCTGGCTCGGGTCGGTGACCCACTCGCGCGTGCCGTGGTTGGTCACCGACAGATCCATCGGCCACTTGTCCCCGTGGTCGCTTGAGAAGGTCCTCAACGCGAGGCCGAGATTCTTGAGATTGTTGACGCAGGCGATGCGATCTGGTTTCGCCTTCACGCCTGGGCTTGCCGGAATGAACACACCCGCCAGAACCACTAGGATCACCATCACTGCGAGCACTTCAATCAGTGTCAGCCCGCGCCGAGAGGAAGGATGGGGAGCTTTCATGCCTTCCGGTTAGCAAACGCGATGCCGCGCGTTGTGTTGCTCACGGCGCGAGTCGGACATCGGTGGTGCACTGGCGTAGGGCAGGCTTTCTAGCCTGCCGGTTCGGCGGACTTTCCAGTCCGCCGAGATGCCTGGATGTCCGGGGCGCTCGGGATGTCCGCACCGTCCTGGGGACTGACAGTCCCCGGAACCGGCAGGCTGGAAAGCCTGCCCTACGGGCTCACATCTCCCGCGGCCGGCGCACGATTACATCGGGGCGGTGCTTGTGCTTGGCGATCATGTTCGGCGGCAGGTAGCCGCGCCACGAGAGCGCGGGATAGACCAGCGAGTTGCGGCCGATGATGGATCCGGGGTTCAGCACGGCGTTGCAGCCGATGTCGGTGTGGTCGCCGAGCAGCGCGCCGAACTTGCGCAGCCCGGTGTCGATGGGCACGCCGTCCTGGCCCTCGACCCACACGTTGCTGCCGTCGAGCTTGAGGTTGGACAGCGCCGCGCCGGCGCCGAGGTGGGCCTTGTGGCCGAGCACGCAGTCGCCCACGTAGTTGAAGTGCGGCACCTGCGCGCCGTTGAAGAGCAGGGAGTTCTTCACCTCGCAGGAGTTCCCCACGGTGCAGCCGTCGCCTAGGATGACGTTCTCGCGGATGTAGGCGCCGTGGCGGATCTGGCAGTTCTTCCCGATGATGGCCGGTCCGATGATCATCGCGCCGTCCTCGACGACGGTGCCTTCGCCGATCTGGACGTGCTCGCCGATGTGGACGCGACCCACGGCGCGGTGGAGCTGGACGGCACGGAGATTCAGCCGGATGTGCTCGGCCAGCTTCGGGAGGACCTCCCAAGGATACCGCGTGCCTTCGAAAAGCGCGGCGTGCTCGGTGTGGACGAGATCGAACAGGGCTTCCGTGGTGTACATGACGTCAAGGTAGGACCGCGTCGCCAACTAGGAAGCGCGAAGTGGGCAGGGGGCATCCTTCGTCCCCCTGTCCGGACCGCACGAGGCATCAGCCGCCGATCATCCGCGCGAGGATGTTCCGGGTGATGCGTTGCACGCGCGGGTCGGGACCTTGCGGCGTGGTGTAGACGCTCGGGCGCACGTAGCCTGGCGGCGCGCTCAGGCCGTCGCCCCACCAGATGGTGGCGGCGTTGAAGACGAAGTTGCCCTTCGGGCCGGGATACACGGTCGCGGTGAAGATGCCATCGTTCGGTTTCCCGGGCGCGGACTGTGTCGGTCCGGTCGCGACGATCTCGAGGCCGGGGATCGGCGCGGGATCACCGTGCCATTCCCAGCCGACGAGGCCGGGGATGCCTTCGCCTTTCTTCATCCCGGTGCCGGCGAAGATCCAGTGGTCCGGCTGGTGGCAGGTCCAATCCGCGCCGCCGGTGACCGGTCCGGTGCTGTGCGCGCCGACCAGCTCGTTGGCGTAGGGCCGCTCGTGCGCGAGCGAAGCCATGGCGACGAAATCGCGCGTGCCGCCGGGCGGCCCGAACACGCCGACGCGCTCGAACACGCGGCCCGGCACGCCTCGGCCGTCCGGCGAGAAGACGATCCGCCCGCAGCATGTGTTGCCCGAGAGGAAGGCCACGCTCAGTCCGTCCGCGACCGCGGCCTGGAGGTTCCGGAACATCTCGATGCTCCAGTACTCGTCGTGGCCGACGGACAGGAAGCCCTTCGCCCGGCGCAACCCGCGCGGATCGCCGTGCGTGTCCTGGTTCGAGACGTAGGTGACGTCATAGCCGAGCGCTTCGAGCCAGTAGGCGGTCGGGAATTCCCAGAGCAGGAACTCGCCGGAGCCGGTGCTCAACGGTGCGTCGAAGATCTGGCAGTACTTCCCGTAGGGCCGGTCGAAGCCGACCTGCACCCCGCCGCCCCAGTACCATTGGTCCTTGCCGTCGTCGTAGAGCGAGAACTGGTCCGGCCAGCGGTTGTAGGCCTGCCAGGTGTGGTCGCTGCACTGGAACATCAGGTCCGCGCGGCGGTCGTCGCGCACGATGAAGACGATGTAGCTCTGCACGCCGTCCTGTTCCGCGGTGAGCTTGCCGAGATAGACGCCGCTCACCCAATCGGCCGGGATCTTGAGTTCGGCGCACGGCGTCCACGCGCAATCGCGGAGCCGCTTGGCGCCGATCGCCGGCACCGGCTGGGTCGAGCCCCGGAATGGTCCGAGCGAGGTCATGTGGCGTCCGCCTGTCCCGCCGTAGTAGCCGAGGCGGTAGATGTCCAAGCGGAAATCGGACGCGGGGGCGGTGCTGACGAAGAAGCGCACGGTCTCGCCGGCGCGGGCCCGTGCATGCGAGCAATAGCCTTCGATCCACGGGCAGCGATAGCGCGACGTCGGTTCGATGCGTGGCGAGGTGAGCATCCAGTCGCGGGTGCCGGGCCGGGCGTTCTCGCGGGTGATGGCGTTCGGCTTGGACGGGCGGTCCGTCCCGTCGTGCAGCGGTCCGGCGCAGCCGCCGAACGCGGCCCCGACACCGATGCCGGCGATGCCGCGCAACAGATCCCGGCGGCTCAACGGACGGGGAAGCGGATCGCTCATGGTGACCGCGAAGGCTAGACAGCGAGCGCCGCGTGGAAAGCGGATTGTCCGGCGGACCGACCGGAATCAAAGGGCCGCAGACGGGAGCTGTCCGGCAGAACGAAACCGGAGGCAGCTCTCTTCCGATCGCCCTTTGGGCCGTCGGCGGAAGTGTCAGCCGTCCGTCGGGCTCAGTCCTTCAGGATCTCGCGCTGCCATGGCAGCAACCGTTCCCATTCGCCGGGATCGTTCCGGGCCAGGGCGAAGAGCGTTCCGCGCGAGGCGATGATGGTGGGGTCCATCACCAGATCCTCGGCGCGCTTGTCCCGGCGCACCTTCAGAACCTCGGCGTAATCCAGCTCGGCGCCGGTCATCCGGCGCGAGTGGACGCGGATGTGGGTCGGGCGCTCGGCTTCCGGCACCGCGAGGCCGCGGTCGATGGCCTCGTGGATGCCGGCGCGGCGTTTCGGCGTGAGGAAATGGGGGAGCTTGACCGCTTTCGGCCCGCCCTTGCTGGCCTGCCCGGCGATCTCGCTGAGCGCCTCGTGCTTGAGGATGAAGAACGGGGGACGGCCGGTGCGCAGCGCGTCCTTCTCGCGCCAGAGCCAGAGCTCGCGCAGCACGGCGAGGCCGGTGTCGTCGAGCTGGTCGTGGCCGCGCATGCGCCAGGCCGTGTTCATGTCGACCTTGCTGAGGCTGGCGTTGTCCTCGATCAACCGCGCGCAGAGCTGACGATGCCATTCCAGCCGTCCGAGCTCGATGAGCTTCGCGCGGAGCAGCTGCTCGATCTCGCGGAGGTAGCGGACGTCGTTGAGCGCGTACTCGGTCATCCGCGCCGTGAGCGGTCGCATGCCCCAATCGGCCTTTTGGGCGCCCTTCTCCAGCGTGAGGCCGAGATATCGCGTGAGCACGTCGTTGAGGCCGAACTTAGCGTCGCCGACCAGCCGTGCCGCCCACATCGTGTCGAACAGGCTGGTCGGCTTGAAATGGTGCCCGTTGTAGAGCAGATGGAGGTCGTAGTCCGAGGCGTGGAGGATCAGCTCGTGCTTGTCGAACGCCTCCCAGACCGGTTCGAGGTGGAGGTCCGCCAGCGGGTCGACGAGATAGGCGCCGTCCGGGATGGCGATCTGCAGCAGGCAGAGCTTCTCCGGATAGGCATGGAGGCTGTCGGCCTCGGTATCGATGCCGACCCACGGAGCATCATGGATGCGGGCCGCGAGGTCGCTCAGTTCGGCGGCGGTCTGAATCACTGGGGGAGACCATCGCGGAAACCGGCATCCTCGCCAAGACGGGAAGTTGGGGACGCTCGGGAATTTCCGGCGCCGTCTCCGGGACCCCGGCCCGCTCCGATGCCGATATCGCCTTTCCGCCCGTCTCCGCCAAAAGCCGCTTGCCCCGCCCCGGCCTTTCCGGCAGTTACTCGCGCACATCTCCACGCCATGAAAAAAGCCGCCTCCGCCCCCGCTCCCGCGTCCGCCGCCAACAATTTCCCGAAGCTCCACAACGCCATGTGGCCGGGCCTCGTCGGCAAGGGCAGCCCGGGCGCCGAGCCCTTCATCGACCTCGACACCATGCTGGACCTGACCGCCAAGGCGCAGGTCAACGGGCAGAAGTTCGATGGCGTGGACCTCTTCCTCTACGACCCGCACGTCAACATCGACATCACCGACGATGGGATCAAGAAGCTCGCCGACAAGATCAAGGCCAAGGGCTTCGCGGTCGGATCGGTCGTGGCCCCGGTGTGGTTCGACGGCTCGGCCATGGGCGACGAGACCAAGCGCGCCAACTGGGTCGGCGCGGTGAAGAAGGCCTGCCGCATCGCCAAGAAGCTCCGCGACCTCGGCATCCGGCCCGACGGCGTCGTGCGCATCGACACCGCCGCCAGCGTGACCGATTGGGACAAGGACCCGAAGGGCAACACCAAGCTCATCGCCAAGACCTTCCGCGAGGCCGGCAAGGTCGCCAAGGACCACGGCGAACGCCTCGCCGCCGAGGGCGAGATCTGCTGGGGCGGCATGCATTCCTGGAAGTACATGCTCCAGACGCTCGAGGAGACCGCGATGCCCCGCGTCGTCGGCTTCCAGGCGGACATGGCGCACACGCTCCTCTACACCCTCGGCCACAACGCGCCGGCCACCCACCGCATCGTGCCGCCGAAGTTCCACTGGGAACCCGAGCTGTTCCATCAGGCGATGAAGAAGATGACCGCCGCGCTCCGGCCCTGGACCATCGACTTCCACGTCGCGCAGAACGACGCCACGGTGAAGGGCTCCGGCGACCACGAGAAGACCGGCAAGCACTGCCCGGTCAACGACGTGAACGGCAAGCTCAACGTCGCCCGCGACGCCGGCTACTGGCTCCGCGACGAGAAGGGCAAGGTCACCAAGAAGACCCGCCACATCTGCTGGGACGGCTGCATGTTCCCCAACGAGATGCTCATGAAGCAGGAGACCTGGAACAACATCCTGGCCGCCATGATCCAGGTCCGCGAGAACCACGGCTGGAAGGAATAACGGAGGGCCCAAAGAGCCGGGACCGACCGGATGCGGGTCTTGATCTTGATCCAGGACCGGTTTTTCACCGCGCCGCTTGGATCCTCAAGGCTCGGCGACCTTGGCGGCGCCGGGCCGGTGGAGCCATCGGACACCGCGTCAGGTCTTGTCCGGCTTGGCGAACTGCTCCGCTGCGGTCGGGAGATGGCTCAGGTGGATGCGGAAGCGGAATCTCCGCCGCGACGATGATGCTGACGGTCGGGTCCCGCCGCTCCGCAGCGGCCGGACGCCTGCGAGGATCCAGACCACCTGTGGATCGATTGTCTTCACGGGTGAGAAAGAGGCTCGCCTGCGTCACCCGCCCTCTCGGATCCTTGCGAGGTGCGGTGCGGTCGGCGTCGGTGGCAGATCCTCAGCGGCGATCAGGCCATCGCTGCTTGGCGATCGTACAGGCTGTTCTGGAGCTGACCGATCTTGGCGACCGCGGCTTCGAGGTCGTCCACCACGAAGTCGTGGTGGTCGTCACCGATCCAGGGCGAGCGGATCATCACCGTGGTGCAACCGGCCACCTGACCGGCTTTGGCGTCCTGCCACTTGTCCGAGATGATGTACGAGCGGTCGAGGTCCAGGCTCCATTTGAACGCCGCTTCCAAGAACATGCCCGGTTGGGGCTTCTGGCAGGGATGCGACGCGTCGTCATGCGGGCAGAGCATGATGTCGTCCAGCGGCAGCTTGCGCCGGAGGATCATGTGCATGAGGTCGAGTTCGTTGCGGGAAAGGTCTCCGCGCGAGACGGCCGGCTGGTTGGTGGTGGCGATGAGGACGAACCCGGCCTGCTTGAGCTGCTGGAGCAGAACGGCGGCGACGGGGTTGACCTTGAACTGCTCCAACCGCAGCGGCACCACTTGGTGACCGTGCCGGGTCTCGCAGAGGTTGAGCACTCCATCGCGCTCGAAGAAGATGGCAGCTTTCATAGTGACGATGAGGAAAGCATCAGCTCTGCCATCTGTTGGCGAGGTGACAAGAGTGACGATCCCGTTGCGGACACGTGGAAAAGCCCGCGTCGCGGACATGCGGTGGCCCGACGGCGGATCCGCGATCTGGGGACAGTCACCCGGCCCGCATGGACGATGACCGGATGGTGGCGTCGCACGCCGACGGCGGGGAGGACCGCGGGGATTGGTCCGGGATGAGGAGCGAGGATTTGCACGCCCTCATCCTATCCCTCCGCAGCGGATCCGGCCCATGGGGTAGAACCCGTCCCGGGCCGCCGACAAAAGACCAGCGGTGCGCGGCCGGCCTGCCGGTCAATCCGTGAGGTCCCGGGCCGCTCCGACGCGTGCCTCGAGGTCCTTCACGATGGGCAGGACGCGCGTGATCGCGGCCGCCTCGGTCTGGCCGGGGAACGGCTTCAGGAAGAACTTCACCACGCCCACCGTCTCGCCGTTCCGGTCGTGCAGCGGCGCGGTGACGATGTGCTCGGTCTTGGTCTTGGCGAAGTAGCTCTGGTTCTCGCTGAAGACCTTGAGCTCCGTCTCCTCGGCCAGCTTGCCGGCCTCGCCGCCGGCCTTGCTCGCGAGCACGTGGAGCTCCGGCTTGCTGGTGGTCTTGCCGTAGATGCGGGCGTTGAGCAGGCGGGGCTGGCGCTCGGACAACTCGCGGACCATCGACGCGGCGAGCGTCTCGAGCGGCTTGTAGCTGACCTTGGCCTCGCTGAAGTAGGCCAAGGAATCGGACTTGGTCATGAACCCGACCTTGCCCGAGAGGAACGAGTTGTCGCTCAGCTCCGGGATGGCTTCTTTGCCGTTGAACAGCACGTGGATCCGGTTGCCGACGCAGCGCACGGTCAGCTCGTGCCAATCGCCCCGCGACACCGGGATGGAGTTCCCCACCGGCGCCGAGCGCTGGCCTTGGAGGAACTTGTAGAACCGCACGTTGCCGTCGAGCGCGTTGGCGCGGACGACGTAGAAGTTCTTCTCGTCCTGCGCCCGGAAGACGACGCCGGCCATCTGCTCCGTGGCGCCGCCGTCGATCTTGAAGCGCGTGGTCAGCGTCATGTCGCCGTAGCTCTCGCCGTCGAAGACCAGCACCGGGAAGCGTTCGTCCACCGGATCGGCGGCCACCTGCGCCAGCACCGGCAGGCGGTTGGCCTCGACCGCCTTGGCCGAGACGGGCTTGAAACTGCTCGGCACCTCGGTGAGCACGACCTTCCAATCCGCCTCCTTGCCGGCGCCCGCGCGGAAGGCGCTGAAACCCTCGGGCTTCGAGCCCGGCGGCGTCAGGCTGAAATCGAACACGCGCTCCGCCGCCTCGGCGGCGACCGAGACGGACAGGACGGCAAGGAAGGCCAGCAGGCGGCGTTGCATGTGCGCCGAAACTACCAGACGAAGGCGGCACAGCAAGGTCGCCCGGCACGTCCCGGACGCGGTGACGAATCCGGTTCCCACCCCGCGCCCCGATGCCTACGGTCCGCCCGTGCTATCGCTTCCGAAACCAGAGGTCATCCTGACGCATGAGAGCGACCTCGACGGCCTCGTCGCCGGCCTGCTCCTGCAGCGGCTCGCCCGCGCCCTCTACGCCGAGAACACGCCGTTGCAGGCGTGGAACTACCAAGGTTGGAAGAACCGCAACCTCCAGGAGCGCGTCGCCTGGGCCACCGACTTCAGCTTCGAGCCGCGCCTGGACAAGCCGCAGTGGCTCGTCGTCGACCACCACACGACCACGACGCCGGCGCGCAACGCCAAGCTGGTCCACGACCTCCACAAATCGGCCGCCCTCCTCTGCTACGATCTCTGCCGCGAGCAGGGGATCAGCTCGCCCGAGCTCGACCGGTTGGTGCATCTCACCAACGTGGGCGACCTCTGGCTCCAGCACGACCCGGATTTCGACCTGGCCAACGACTACTCGAGCCTGGTGAAGACCTACGGTTTCTGGAACCTCCACGCCATCATCGAGGGCAAGGCGGAACGTCTGCTCGACCATCCGCTGCTCGAGGTGATGACCACCAAGCGCCGGGTCGAGGACCCCATCGGCTACGACTGGAGCCGCGCCCATCTGGAAGAGATCAACCACGACGTCGGCGTGGTGAAGACGACCGTGGGCAACACGAACCTCATCGTCCACCAGCTGCTGGAGCGCAAAGCCACGCATTACAAGGTGCTGGTCACGCTCTTCCTCAAATCCAACCGCACCATCGTCGCCAGCTTCCGCAGCCAGAACGGCGAGGCCCTCGCCGTCGCCGCCAAGCTGCAGGGCGGCGGTCACGCCAACGCGGCCGGCACCACGCTCCCGAAATCGGTGACCGACATGGAGAGCGCGGTGGTCTACCTGCGCCAGGCCTTGGGCGGACGCGTCGAGACCAGCAGCAGCTTCAACAACGCCTTCGCCGGCCTGAAGCTCTGACGGTCGACGGCCCGTCTCACTGCGCCAGGAAATCCACCTTCGCGCTCAGCTCGGGGGTCAGGAACTTGTCCGGGCTCTTGATCTGCACCTTCACCTGGAGCGTGCCCTTCTGGCGGCTGGCCTCGGGGGCGCGCTCGGCGACCACGCCGTCGTAGACCTTGTCCGGGTAC
>CANGMH010000074.1 GCA_947454005.1 Verrucomicrobiota bacterium | reverse complement strand
TGCCAAGAAAGCGTCATCCGGGTCGAGGACGAGATCCTGCAGCTGCGGGCGCGGTTGAGCGAGCTGGACCAAGAGATCTCGCTGGACCAGCAGCACGGGCTGGAGCTCAAGGCCGAATCCGACCGCCATGCGAGCCGGATCGAGTTCAACGGCCAGCGTCTCCAGGAGCTGGAGCGCCAGAACGAGCAGGCGCTGCACGACATCACCCAATCCGAGGAACGCCGCTCCATCGCCGAGCACGAGCTCGTCGCCGTCTCCGAACGCCTCGATGTCTCGCAGGCGTCGCTCGCGCAGCTGCGGGTCTCGCTGGAGGAGAAGCGCACCGCGCTCGGCTCCGTCGAGCGCGAGGTGTCGATGAAGCAGGAGGCGCTCCGCATGGCGCAATCGGCCGCCTTCGCCTCGGCCCAGGGCCTCGGTCGCGCCCGGAACGAGCTCAACCAGCTCGACCTGCAGAAACAGGGGAACATCGTCCGGCTGGAGAAGCTGAACGCCGAGCAGGTCGGTCTCGCCGAGGAACGCGAGCGGCTGGAGGTCCGGCTCGCCGAGTTCTCGCTCGCGGTCGAGACGGAGAAGCTCCAGGTCCAGACCTCGCGCGGCACGCTCGAGGAGCGCCAGCTCCGCCTCCGCTCGATCCAGGGCGAGATCAACGCCGCGCAGCAGGCGCTCGATTCGGTCGTCCGCCAGCAGGCGGAGAAACGCAGCCGTCTCAACGTGCTCGAGCAGCTCGACACCCAGCACGAAGGCTTCGGCGCCGGCGCGCTCGCCGCGCTCAAGCAGAGCCAGGACGTCCTCGGGTCGCTCGCCGACAAGCTGCGCGTCCCGGGCGAGCACGTGACCGCGGTGGAAGCGGCCCTCGGCCACCACCTCCAGCTCGTCCTCACCCAGCAGCCGGAGTCCGCCACGCAGATCTTGTCGGACCTCAGCACCAACAAGAAAGGCCGCGCCAGCATCGCCGCGCTCGGGCTGCGCGCGCCTTCCGGTGATCCGACGCCCGGGGCCGCCGCGCCGGTGTCGCAGCACGGGCCGACCGCGCTCAGCGTGATCGAGTGCGACCCGTCCGTTCGACCGCTGATCGAGGCCTTGCTGGGCGGGACGATCATCGTGCCCGACCTCGCCGCCGCGACCGCGGCCTTCCGCGAGACCGGCGGGCAGTCCGACTTCGTCACGCAGGGCGGTGACCTGCTCACGCGCAACGGCATCTTCACCGGCGGTTCCGCCAGCCAATCCGGCAAGGCGCCGGCGAGCATCCTCGGCCGGAAGAACCAGATCGCCGAGCTCCAGGGGGAGATCGCCAAGCTCAACGAACAGGTCAACGAAGCGAGCCGCGCCAAAGCCGCGCTGCATGCCGAGCAGACCGAGCTCCAGGCGAGCCTCGAGCAGGCCCGCACCGAGCTGCGCCAGCAGGAGGTCGCGATCGCCACGCGCCAGGGCGAGTTCAACGCCCTCCAGAACTCGCGGCGCTCCCTCGGCGCCAAGTTCGACACCGTCGTCCGCGAGCTGCGCGACCTCACGGCCCATGAGCAAGCGGGCCTCGCCAAGCGCGACCAGCTGGTCGGGCAGGTCTCCGATCTCGAAGGCCGCGAACAGGCGGCGACCGAGCAGGTCTCGCAGCTCACCGGCGACATGGAGGAGAAGCGCCAGCTCCGCGACGCCGCGAACCAGACCTTGAACGACGCGAAGGTCGCGCTCGCCACCGAGGAGCAGCTCTGCGCCAGCCACGCGCGGCAGAAGGCCCCGCTCGAACAGCGCATCCGCGAGCTCACGGCGCTCGTCCAGCGCCTCCAGGGCGAGCTGGGCGCGTTCGCCGGGCGCAAGGCGCAGTTCGACCAGGACATCGCCGAGTCGCGCCGGCAGATCGAGCGGCTCCAGGGCGAGCGGCAGACCTTGGCCGAGCAGATCGCGGGGCGGGTCGGGCAGAAGGCCGCGCAGGAGGCCGAGGTCGGCGCCCGCGACGAGCAGCTCCGCCAGCAGCGCGCCCGTCTCTCGGGATACCAGACGCGCCGCGGGCAGCTCGAGGTCGAGCTCGCGCAGAAGACGATGGCCGTGGAGAACCTCCGCGAACGCATCCGGACCAAATACCAGGTGGGCATCGACGACATCCGCGGCGAAGGCCTGCGGATCACGCTCGCCGACGAGGGCCAGGCCAAGGTGGAGACCATCTCGCTCGACGAGCTGCAGGCCGCCGGGCTCACCACCGATTGGGACGCCGTCGGGCAGCAGGTCGCCGTGCTCCAGAAGAAGGTGGACGAGATCGGTCCGGTCAACCTCGTGGCGATCGAGGAGTACGAGGAGACCGAGCAGCGCTTCAACTTCCTCAACACCCAGCACGACGACCTCGTGCAGGCCAAGCAGCAGCTCGTCGAGGTGATCACCAAGATCAACGACGAGACCAAGACGATGTTCGTCGAGACCTTCGAGAAGATCCGCGACAACTTCCGGGTGATGTTCACCGAGATGTTCGGCGGCGGCAAAGCCGACCTCGAGCTGGTCGAGGGCGACGACGTGCTGGAGGCGGGCATCAACATCATGGCCCGCCCGCCCGGCAAGCAGCTCCAGTCCATCACGCTGCTCTCGGGCGGCGAGCAGACGATGACCGCCGTGGCGCTGCTCTTCTCGATCTACCAGGTGAAGCCGTCGCCGTTCTGCGTGCTCGACGAGCTGGACGCGCCGCTCGACGAGTCGAACATCAACCGCTTCATCAAGGTGCTCCAGCGGTTCATCGAGCAGAGCCAGTTCGTCATCATCACCCACAACAAGCGGACGATCGCGATGGCCGGCGTGCTCTACGGCGTGACGATGCAGGAGCAGGGCGTCAGCCGCATCGTGAGCGTGAAGTTCAACAAGCAGGAAGGCGCGCCCGAGCGGAACACCGAGGTGGCGAGCATCGCGGATTCCGTCCGCGGCACCCAACCGCTGGAGCCCGATGTCGTGATGGCGAAGTGAGCGGCGGGCCGGGCGAGGCCCGGCCGTCAAAAGTGCAGGATCCCGGCCGGCGGGATCCGCGCGCTCATGCCGCTTCCGTGGTCACTTCTGCAGGTATTTCATGACCGCCTCGGTGCGGGTGTGCGCGCCGAGCTTCTCGAAGATATGCTTGAGATGCGTGTGGACCGTCAGCGGGCTCATGCCTAGTTGCTGGGCGATCTCCTTGTCGGGCATCCCGCGGGAAAGGCAGTGCAGGATCTGCTGCTCGCGTCCGGTGAAGCGGATGCCGTCGGCCGATGCGTCGCGCGTCTCGCCGCTGAGCAGCTTGAGGAAATACCCGCGCAGATGTTTGTCCAACGCTCCGGCGGTCGGCGACTTCGCGCCCCACGCTCCGTCCATCGGGTCGAGCAGCGACTCGGGCGGACGCCGCCGGAGATAATAGCCCTCGTTCACGCCGCCGACCGATTTGAAGATGTCGTCGCTCTCGGCGAACATCCCCAGGCTGAAGGCGTGGGCCTGGGGGGCGATGTGGCGGACCCGGCGGAGGAACTCCTCGCCCGCGGCGTCCGGCAGGAAGCGGTTGAACAGCACCACGTCGGCCGCGGCCAGCCGGGGATCGGCGCAGGCGCCCGACGCGTGCGGCGCGGATCCTCCGAGGACGTTGCCGGGCTGTCGTCCCACCCAGCGTGCCAGCGAGCGGCGGATCCCGTCGTCCGGTTCGACCAGGTAGACACGGCGTCCCTCGGTGCGTTTCGGCGGGGCCGTCTCGGTCGTCACACCGGTGAAGAAGGTCGCGTAGGTGCAGGCCACCGGGCGGTCGAGCCAGAACACCGCCGCCGCGAACTCGCGCGGATGCCTCGCGCAGAACCCGACCCAGCCGGTCTGGTCCAGTTCCGCCGCGAGCGCGGCCGCGCGGGCGGCGGCGGCGTTCTCGTTCCGGGTCCCGAGCGGGAAATAGGCCCCGTGGTTCCCGTGCTCGAGCCGCACCGAGAACCCCGGCTCCACCAACCCGGTCGCGGCCTCGGAATATTTCCGCGTCGTGAGGCGGTCGCGCCAGATCGTGGCACGTGCGGCCAAGGACGGCGACGGAGCGCTCCCCCGCATGGGGGATTCTCCGGCGGACGGGACGGCGGCGAGTCTCTTCATCGTGTCAGAACTGGTTTCCGTGACAACTGCGTGTCGCGCGACTTCCGAACGTAACTGGCTGCCGGTGCCGTGTCAGCCTACAAGCTCCGCCGCATCGGTTGTTTCTACCTGAGCAACCGCGTCGCCCAATGACCAAACATCGAAACGCCGGGTTCACGCTGATCGAGCTGCTGGTGGTGATCGCCATCATCGCCATCCTCGCCGGCATGCTGCTTCCCGCCCTGTCCCGCGCCAAGGCCGAGGGCCAGAAGGCCGTGTGCATGTCGAATCTCCACCAGATCCACCTGGGGGTGACGATGTACACCGACGACAACAACGGGCAGATCTTCTACCTGAAGGACAACGGCGCCAGCGACCCGTTCCTCCCGAACGACGGGCAATGGACCAAGGACCCGACGTCGAACGACCTCTTGGGCCCGAAGGACGGCAAGGCCTACTGGGCCGTCGGCTACGCGAAGTATTTCGGCGGCGTCGCCGGCCGGAAGACGTTCCGCGACCCGGGCGCGAAGAAGGTGGACGAGTGGTGGGACGATTCTTCCCGCCCGCATTGGCCGCACGAGTTCTGGCTCAACGCGTCCTACGGCATGCACCAGTACTTCGTGTCGCCCTCCAACTTCGACGGGGTCAAGGAACCGGCCCACACCAAGCTCTCCGACTTCCGCAACCCGAACACCACCATCCTCTGCCAGGACGCGGCCGAGCAACGGATGGACGGGGGCGACGACAGTCTCTCCGCCTTCACCACCAACCCGAAGGCCGAGATCCTGACCCAGTGGAAGGGGCTCTCCTCGCTCTACGGTGGATACCGTTTCGAGTGGGAATGGTTCCGCCACAACCGCAAGAACGCCTCGCTGTGGGTCGGCGGCCACGTCTCCACCATCCCGTTCCGCAGCCTCAACACCAGCATCGATTACCGCTGGTACACGGGCACCGAGCCGAAGGACACGCCACGATGAGCACCCTCCCCCGTCTCGGCCCCGCTCTCGTCGCGGGGTTCCTCCTTGTCGCCACATCGGGCTGCGGCCCGTCGGGAGCCGGTGTCGCGAAGACCCCGGAGCAAGCGAAAGAAGCCATCAAACAGGCGTTCGCCGGAGCACCTTCCGAAGTCAAGGCCATCGCTGGCGACGTCGAAGCCGCGATGAAGGCCAACGAGGACGCCAAGGCGTTCCTCCAGCTCGGGAACCTTTCGGCCCGTCCCGACCTGACCGCGGAACAACGCGGCGCCGCTGCCCAGGCCATGTTGACGGTCAACCAGAAGCTCAGCGCCGCGGCCGCGAACGGCGATCGCGATGCCGCCGCGCTTCTCGATTCGTACCGGGCGTCGAAGTGACGCCGGTCTTTCCCTTGTAACGGGGATATTTTTGGTCGGTCACCTGAACTGAAACTATGAAACAACACAAACAAACCATCCGCCGCGCCTGTGTCATGGCGTTGGCATTGGCGGCCTCCTCGGCCGCCTGGGCGCAGACGGCGATCCCCGCCAGCTTCGCTCACCCGCGCTCCACCGCCACGGCCGCCAACCGCGGCTTCGCGGTCCGCGTCGTCCAAGCCTACAAGGACGCCGGCACGCTGGCCAACAGCAACGCCCGCACCGAGGCCCAGCTCGCGGGCACGCTGATCAACCCGCTGACCGGCCTGCCGTTCGCGGACGTCACCGACAAGACCGGCTTCAGCGCCGACGGCGTCTACACCGAGACGGCCGCGATCGACTACGAGAAGGGCGGCGGCGCCTCGGGCCCGTTCCCCGGCATCGCTTCCGATTCGGAGAACACCGACAACATCGCCTTGGAAGCGGTCGCGTATCTCGACCTCGACCCCGGGACGTACACCATGATCGTGAACAGCGATGATGGGTTCCGGGTCACGGCCGGACCTGATTCCCGCGACCAGCTCAACTCGATCAAGCTCGGCGAGTACGACGGCGGCCGCGGTGCGGGCGACACGTCCTTCAACTTCAGCGTCTCCGCCGCGGGCATCTATTCCTTCCGCCTGACCTACGAGCAGGGCGGCGGCGGCGCCAACGTCTCTTGGTTCGCGGCGCCGTCGACGGCGGCCGAACCGCATGTGCTGGTCAATGCCGCGGACGGCATCAAGGCCTACAGCACCCTCGTCGGAGGCGTCGCGCCCTATGTCGCGCTCGCCAATCCGCTGCCCGGCGCCACTGGCGTCTCGCCCGCCACCGTCGTCAACTTCGTCCTCGTCGACGGCACCCCGGCCAAGGTCAATCCGGCCTCGGTCGCTCTCTACTTCGACGGCGTGAAGACGGCGTCCACGGCGTCCAAGGCCGGCTCCAAGACCACGATCAGCTATGATCCGCCCGGATTGTTGGACGTCCTCAGCAAGCACACGGTCAAGCTGACCTTCGCGGACGACTCCACGCCGGCAAACCTGCGCACCAACGAGTTCACCTTCGAGTCCGCCGCGTTCGGCAACATCAAGCTGCCGGCTCCGATCTATCTCGAGACCTTCGATTCCATCGCCGAGGCGACGCTTCCGGCCGGTTGGACCGCCGAGAACCACACCGACACCCGCACCGAGGGGCTCGACCTGAACAACCCGAACTCCGATTCCTACCTCGGTTGGGTGGTCATCTCCTCGAACCGCATGTGGTTCATCGGCGAAGGCGCCAAGACGCCGGAAGCGGCGTTGAACAACCCGGTCCTCGGTGTTCCCGACCAGGTCCAATGGGAGGCGCTCCGCCGCTTCACCGTGGGCGAGCAATACGTCAACGGCGCGCGCGTCACCTCGCTCGTGACCAACAACTTCGCCTACGCCGAGTCCGACCAGCGCGGCGGCAGCCAGGTCCAGTACCTCTTCAGCAAGGACTACGACCTGACCGGCAAGACCAACATCTATCTCTCGTACCACAGCATGTACGAGCAGAACCAGGACAGCATGGGCTCCGTCGAGTACTCCATCGATTCCGGCAAGACCTGGTTGCCCGTCGTGATCATGGTCGACGGTGTCGACATCAAGCTCGATGCCAACGGAAAGGCCCTAGGCTACGAGACGTTGATCGAGCCCCAAGGCGACACCGCCAAGTTCACCGATGCCGGCGGCAACGACGCCGGCGGATACTACGGTGCCTTCCTCGGCAACCAGGACACCAACACCTGGAAGGACCTCGGCCCGTTCATCAGCGCCCGCGTCAACGACGACTTCACCGAGTCCAAGCGCGTCGAGCTGTTCCGTCTGACCAAGGCCGACAACCAGAAGACGGTCCGCCTCCGTTTCGCGACGGCCGGCACCGGCAGCTGGTACTTCGGTATCGACGACGTCGGCTTCTACAGCATCACGTCGGTCGACAAGCCGGTCTTCACGGTCCAGCCCGCTGCGGTCTCCCGCATCGCCGGCCTCTCCGCATCGTTCAAGGCGACCGCCACCGGCGTCGGCGTGACCTACCAGTGGAACCTCAACGGCAACCCGATTCCCGGGGCCACCACCGCCACCTACTCGATCGCCAAGGTCTCCGCGGCCGACGCCGGTGACTACACCCTCGTCGCCAGCAACGCCGGCGGACCGGTCACCAGCCAAGCGGCCACGCTCACCGTCGTCGGTTCCCCCGAACCGCTCGACCTCACGCCCGGCCTCGTGGCGCATCTGACCTTCGACGACACCTACGCCGACGCTTCCGGTAACGGCATCAACGGCACCGCCAAAGGCACGAAGAACCAGCCCGTGTTCGAAGCGGGCGTCATCGGCAAGGGCGTCCACATCACCAACAAGAAGGACCAGTCCCTCGACGCGTACGTCACCTTGGGCTACCCCTCGGCGCTCAAGTTCGGCGACGAGGTCACCGGCTCCGACTTCACGGTCTCCATGTGGGTCAAGCAGATCAGCCAGGCCGATGACCAGGCGTTCATCTCCAACAAGGACTGGAACTCCAGCAACAACCGTGGTTGGGGCGTCTTCTCCCAAGGCGGCGGAGTGTTCCGCGTCAACCTGACCGGTCCGTCCGGTGGCACCGGAAAGTTCGACAACAAGCCCGCGGCGACCTTGAACGATGCCGCTTGGCACCTCGTCACCGTCGCGGTCGGACGCAAAGGCACCGTGGATTCCTACGTCGACGGCGTCCTCCTGTCCTCGGCCTCCATCGTGACCGCCGGCAGCATCGACACCGATGACCTCGGCAAGGTCGTGAACATCGGCCAGGACGGCACCGGCACCTACACCGACGGCGGCAGCGCCGAGATCGACATGGTCGTCGACGACCTCGGGATCTGGCGCCGCAAGCTGACCAGCACCGAGGCCGCGGCCATCTATCTCCGCGGCGTCGCCGGCAAGAGCCTCGACCAGGCCCCGGTCGCCGCTCCTGTCGCCTTCACCGCCCCCGCCGTCACCCCGGCCGGCATCGTCCTCAACTGGACCGGCGGCAACGGGCCGTTCCTCGTGCAGGGCAAGCTCGGCGTGACCGACGCCTGGATCGACCTGCAGACCACGTCCGACCACACCGCGACGATTCCGTCGGCCTCGTTCGCCGGGTTCTTCCGCATCGTGGACGGCACGACCAAGACGGTGAAGCTGTTCAAGGCCTCCTTGAGCGGCGCCAACGAACGCCCGACGGCGGTGACGACGGCGGGCACGGGCACGGGCCTCCTCGCTCTGGACGGCCTCAAGGCCACCTACGTGGTCGGCTACCAGGGCCTGACCGGCGCGCCGGTGGCGTACCACCTGCACGGTCTCGGCGGGGCGGATGTGGCGGTCGGCGTGAAGTTCGCGCTGGTTCCCTCGGGCGCCCTCGGCACCTCGGGCCTCTTCGTGGGCCAGGCGACGGTCGACCAAGCGACGGCCGACGGCATCGCCGCCGGCCAGACGTACTTCAACGTCCACACCGCTGCCTTCGGCGGCGGTGAGATCCGCGGTCAAGTGGTTCCTTGACCAGGACCGGGTGCGCCGGTCATCAATACCGGCGCACCCCACAAATTTTCCGCTGCTGAGTGGCAGCGGTCACGGCGGGCTTGGGCGATGAAACCGTGTGTCATCCCCAAGCCCGCTTTTTCTTTTCCCCGGGAGCATCCTTCGACCCCGTCAGGAGGACCGGTTTTCTTCGGCTCCGGCGCGACCGCCTTGGCGTGCCCGGCACCCGACCGGTTCCGCGGCCGGGCGCCGCTCCCGGTCCTAGGCACCGCTCCTCCCGTGCCCCGGACCGCACGTGGCTCGGACGCTGCCCTCGACTTCGGCAGCGTCCCGCCCTAACCATCCCGGCCTATTTTGTATGTCTGAGCCCGTGCCCAACGCCGCAGCCGCCACCGAACCGAGCGATTTCATCCGCGACATCGTCGCCGCCGACATCGCGAGCGGGAAGCACACCCGCATCCACACCCGTTTCCCGCCCGAGCCGAACGGCTATCTCCACATCGGCCATGCGAAGTCGATCTGCCTCAACTTCGGCATCGCCCGCCAGTTCGGAGGCATCTGCAACCTGCGGATGGACGACACCAACCCGACCAAGGAGGACACCGAGTACGTCGACTCCATCCGCATGGACGTCGACTGGCTCATCGGGGGCTGGGCGGACGACAAGCTCGGCCTCAAGCGGGTCGGCGACGACGACGGACGTGCCGTGGTCGCCGGCGACGCGGAGCCCGGCAACGCGCTCGAGCCTTTCTACGCCTCGGACTATTCCGAGCGCCTCTACGCGTCCGCCGTCCGGTTGATCGAGTCGGGCAAGGCGTTCGTCTGCGACCTTTCCGCGGAGCAGATGAACGAGGTCCGCGGCACACCGACGTCGCCGGGCAAGGACAGCCCGTTCCGCGGCCGCTCCATCGCCGAGAACCTCGACCTCTTCGCGCGCATGCGCGCCGGCGAGTTCCAGGACGGCGCGCGGACGCTCCGAGCCAAGATCGACATGGCGTCGCCCAACGTCCATCTGCGCGACCCGGCCCTCTACCGCATCCGCCACGCGGAGCACCACCGCACCGGCGCGAAGTGGTGCATCTATCCGATGTACGACTTCGCCCATCCGCTGAGCGACCAGTTCGAGGGCATCACGCACTCGGTCTGCACGCTGGAGTTCGAGGTCCATCGCCCGCTCTACGATTGGCTGCTCGCCGCGCTGGACCTTCCCGCTCCCCTGCCCCGCCAGATCGAGTTCGCCCGCCTCAACCTCGGCTACACCGTGATGAGCAAGCGCAAGCTGCTCCAGTTGGTGGAGGAGAAGCTGGTCACCGGTTGGGACGACCCGCGCATGCCGACCATCTCCGGTCTGCGCCGACGCGGCGTGCCCGCGCAGGCGTTGCGGACCTTCGCCACCGCCATCGGCGTGACCAAGTTCAACGGCCTGACCGATGTCGCCGTGCTCGAGCACGTCGTCCGCACCGAGCTCAACACCGTCGCGCTCCGCCGTCTCGCCGTGCTCAGCCCGCTCAAGGTCGTGCTCACCAACATCCCCGCCGGCGAGGTCATCGAGGTCGAGGCCGTGGAGAACCCCGGGGATCCCGCCGCCGGCACGCGCAAGGTCCCCTTCACCCGGGAGGTCTACATCGACCGCGACGACTTCATGGAGGTCGCGCCGCCGAAGTATTTCCGGCTCCGTCCGGGTGGCGAGGTCCGCCTCAAGTATGCCTGCATCATCCGTTGCGACGAGGTGGTCAAGGACGCCGCCGGCGAGGTCGTGGAGCTCCGCGGCACCGCCCTGCTCGACACGCGCTCCGGCGGACCCGATGCCGGCAGGAAGGTCAAGGGCACCATCCACTGGGTCAGCGCATCCCACGCCATCGACGCCGAGGTGCGGTTGTACGACCGGCTCTTCACCGAGGAACTGCCGGAGAAGGACGGACGCGATTTCCGCACCGTGCTGAATCCCCGCTCGTGCGTCGTCGTGCAGGCCAAGCTGGAACCGGCGCTCGCACGGACGATCCCCGACGCCCGGTACCAGTTCGAGCGGCTCGGCTACTTCTGGCCCGACCCGAAGGATTCGACGCCGGACCGTCCGGTGTTCGCCCGCACCATCTCGCTGAAGGACGCCTGGGCGAAGGAGACCGCCAAGGCCTAGGCCGATCCGGAAAACCGTCCGTCCGCCCCCCTCCCGATGACCGTCCCCGTCCACCTCTGGTCCTACTTCCGCGACCTCGCCGGGACCGCGCGATTGGACGTCGTCGTGCCGGACGCCGCTCCGGTGGAGGACCTGCTCCGGGCGGTCTACGCGCTCCATCCGAAGCTCGGCGGATTGCGCAACTCGACGCTCATCGCCGTCGGGGTCGATTACGCGAGCGCGGACCAGGTCCTCCGGCCGGGCGACGAGGTCTCGCTCTTCCCGCCGGTCCAAGGCGGTTGACCCCTGCTCTCGCCGACCCATGCGCCGGACGCTCCTCCTCACCGACGACCCGATCGACGAACCCGCGCTCGTCGCCGGACGCCAGATGTCCTCGGGCATGGGCGCCGCCATCGTGTTCAGCGGCGTGGTGCGCGGCAGCGAGGACGGCTCGCCCATCGGCGCCATCGGCTACGAAGGGTTCCGCGCGATGGTGGAACGCCAGTTCGGCCTGCTCTTCGACGAGATGGAGCGGCGTTGGCCGATTGGATCGGTCCGCCTCGTGCACCGGCTCGGCGTCGTGAAGGTCGGCGAACCATCGCTGTGGGTCGAGGTCGTCGCGCCCCACCGGAGGGAAGCCTTCGAGGCCGGCCAATGGCTCATCGACGAGATGAAGCGCGTGGTACCGATCTGGAAGCGTCCGAGCCCCGCATGAACGGCTAGAGGCCGCCGGCCGACCGCCACGGGACCTCCATGCTCGCGGAAGCCGGGGTCCGGAGGCTCTCGGAGACCGGAGAAGATGCCGCGACGGCCTATCGTCCCCTGCCCTAGCGAGCACCGGTTGAAGGGTTTCGACGCATCCGGGCCCCTTCGGGAAACCCGGTTTGCGGCCCCGAGGTGCGATGCTAGCTTGACCGCGGCGGACGCAAGCCGGTCCAGGCCCACGATCCCCATGATGAGCGCTCACGACACACTTGCCGTCCCGCAGCCGGTCTCCAAACCGCTTTCCGACCAGCAGAGCGAACCAGACCACCGGAAGCTGCGCATCGACAAGGTGGGCGTGCGCGGCCTGCGCTTCCCGGTCCAGGTGCGCGACAAGAACGCCGGCACGCTGCAGAGCACCGTGGCGACCATCGGGCTCTTCGTGGACCTGCCGCAGGAGTTCAAGGGCACGCACATGAGCCGGTTCGTCGAGGTGCTCAACGCCCACGGCGGCGTCGTCCACGTCGAGAACATCCCCGACATGCTGCGGGCCATGCAGGCCAAGCTCCACGCGCTGAACGCGCACGTGGAGATGGAGTTCCCGTTCTTCCTCTGCAAGAAGGCGCCGGTCTCCGGCAAGGCCGGCGTGATGGACTACACCATCCGCTTCGACGCGGCGCTCTGCGGCACCGACCTGGATTTCTTGCTCACGGTGAAGGCGAACGTCACCACGCTCTGCCCCTGTTCCAAGGCGATCTCCCGTTACGGCGCGCACAACCAGCGCGGCGAGGTCACCGTCCGGGTGCGGTCCGAGGGCATCGTGTGGATCGAGGACCTCATCGCGCTGATCGAATCCAGCGGCAGCAGCGAGATGTATTCGCTGCTCAAGCGCGAGGACGAGAAGGCCGTGACCGAACGCGCCTACGAGAACCCCGTGTTCGTCGAGGACCTCGTGCGCAACGTCGCCCTGAAGCTCAACGAGCGGCGCGAGATCACCTGGTACCGGGTCGAGGCCGAGAACCAGGAGAGCATCCACAACCACAACGCCTACGCCTGCATCGAGAAGGGCTGAGCCTTCGGTCGAGGGGCAGGAGCGGAACGGCGTGGCGGAACGCTATGACGGCCCGGACGGTATGATCGGAAGAGGCGGGCGCGGCTGTCGAGGTAGCGCAGACCGGCAGTCTGCTGTATCGCGGGTTGGCAACCCGCTGGGCGTTCATGTTTCTAGGACGAACGGAACGCCGGCGCCCTGGCCGCCCACACTGCCGCTCACTTCAGCAGACCGAGTTCGGCGATGGTCGCCTTCATCAGTTCGCGTGTCTTCGGCGTCACCGGGACGAGCGGGAGGCGGATCTCCTCGGTCATCATGCCCATCAGCGCGAGCGCCGCCTTGGCGGGAGCCGGGTTGGTCTCGACGAAGAGGTTCTTGAAGAGCGGATAGAGCGCCGTGTGGAGGCGCAGGGCGGCTTTGAGATCGCCGGCCGCGAACTTCGAGACCATCGAGCTGACCTGCTTCGGCGCGACGTTCGAGGCCACGCTGATGACGCCCTTCGCCCCGACCGCCATGAACGCCAGCGTGAGCGAATCGTCGCCGCTGAGCACGGTGAACTTGTCGCCGCAAGCCGCGACGAGCTGGCTCACGCGGTCGGCGTTGCCGCTGGCCTCCTTCATGCCCACCACGTTCTTGCACTCGGCGGCGAGCCGCTGGGTGACGTCGACGCCGATCTCGATGCCGCACCGGCCCGGGATGCTGTAGAGCACCAGAGGCAGCTTGGTCGCCGCGGCGATGGCCTTGAAGTGCTGGTAGAGGCCTTCTTGCGTCGGCTTGTTGTAGTACGGCGCGACCTGGAGCGAGCCGTCCGCGCCCGCGGCCTCGGCCTGCCGGGTGAGCTCGATGGCTTCCTTCGTCGAATTGGAGCCGGTGCCCGCGAGGACCTTGATGCGGCCGGCGGCGAACTTCACCGCCAAGGCGATCACGCGGATGTGCTCGTCGTGGTCGAGCGTGGGCGATTCACCGGTGGTGCCGACCGGCACGATGCCGTCGACGCCGCCCTTCACCTGGGATTTGACGAGCTTCTCGAGCGCGGGCTCGTCGATCTGACCGTTGCGGAAGGGCGTGACAATCGCGGTGTAGGTGCCGGTGAACATATGCAAAAGCGGGCCGACAATCGGCCAAGCCTGCCGGCTTTGGGAAGGGATTTTGTGCCGTCCATCCCGGCGCCGGGACGGTGAATCCCGCTTGGTGCCGCGCGGTGGTCGCCGGTAGGGTGGCGGGCATGTCGTCCGTCCTGCTCCTGGCCGCCGCCACCAACGCCGTCGCGGACGCCGTGGCCGCCGCGCCGCGGGCCGCCTCGGCTTCGGCCGGCTTCGGGCTGGTCTTCTGGTCGTTGCTCCTCCTGAGCGCGGTGGCGTTCGCCGCCATCGCAGAGCGCGTGCTGCTGTACCGCCGCGAACAGATCGATTCCGCGCAGTTCCTCGCCGGCGTGCGCAACGTGATCAAGCGCGACAACGTGCTCGAGGCGCTCTCGATCTGCGACGCCACGCCGGGTCCGGTGGCCCGCATGGTGAAGGCCGCCATCCTCGCCCGCGAAGGCGGCCGCGAACGCGTCCAGGAAGCCATCGAAGAGATCGGGTTGGTCGAGGTCCCCCGGCTCGAATCGCATCTGGCCTTCATCGCCACGGTGGCCCAGATCGCGCCGTTGCTCGGGCTGCTGGGGACCTTGCTGGGCCTCGCCGGCACCTTCCGCGGGCTGCGCAAGCCGGACGGCCCGGCCTTCGGCTACGCGGCGCCGGGCGAGATGTTCGACGGCCTGATGCAGGCGCTCTACTCGGCGTCGCTCGGCATCGGCCTCGCGATCGTCTGCTACGCCGCC